>JBLRWT010000112.1:0-6617 GCA_047921095.1 Wenzhouxiangella sp.
GAGCCAGTTTGAAAGCGCGCGTCTGGTGTGCAAGCACATGTTCGACGACGGCAGCGGTCGTCCGGCCCAGGCGTGCTATGAATTGGACGAAGGCGAACATCATGATCACATGGTCTGCATGGAAACCGGTGAGGTGATCGAGTTCCTGGATGAGGAAATCGAGCGCCGTCAGGAGCAGATCGCGCGCGAACACGGCTTCGAGATCGTTGACCATTCATTGGTCATGTACGTACGACCGCGAAAGAAGGATTAGAAGCGGGGAGAGGTAAGAGGGGAGACGGGAGAGGAGAGGGAAGTTGGTGCCGATGCGCCTTTCCCTCTCCCTTCTTCCCTCTCACCTCTCCCCGATCAAAGCCAGCATTTCGGCGGCGTGATCCAGGCTTTTTCGGGATTGGGCACTGCCGAGCATGCGGGCGATTTCGGCCTGGCGCTCGGCGTCGTTCAGGGCACTGACTTCGACTCCCGTGGTCGAACCCCTGCTTGATTTATGGACCCGGAACTGATGTTCGGCACAGGCGGCCACCTGTGCCAGGTGGGTGACGCAAAAGGCCTGCCCTGCGCCTGCGGCCTCGCGCAGGAAACGACCGACGACGTGGGCCGTTTCGCCGCCAATGCCGGCGTCCACCTCATCGAAAACCCGAACCAGCGGACCCTGGCGTGGTCGGGCCGCGATCATCAGCGCCAGGCTGACCCGCGACAACTCTCCGCCGGAAGCGACTTTGCTCAGCGGCTTGAGTGGCAGGCCGGGGTTCGCGCTGAAGTCGATGCCGATTCGGTCCTGGCCATGGCGACCGGGCTTGACCTGCTCGTGGTTGGCAACCGTGATTTTCATGGTCGCCTGATCCATGCCAAGTTCCGTCAGATGACGGTTGACCTCCTTGCCCAGAGCCGTGGCCGCCTCGACCCGGGCCGCGCTGAGCTTTTCTGCCGCTTGGCGCCACGCATCTTCGCAGCTTGCCAAGTTCTTGATTAATGCCTGGCGCTGGGCATCCTGATTGTCGAGACGATCCAGCCGTGCGCCCAGCCGCTCGGCCAGTTCGGGCAGGGCAGGGGGCTGAATTCGATGCTTGCGTGCCAGGTCGAGCGCTTTTTCCAGGCGCCGGTTGATCTGTTCGAGACGTTCGGGATCGCTTTCATCTTCGCTGTGGCGCTCCAGTTCGGAAATCGCTTCATCGACGTTGATTCGTGCCTCTTCGAGCATCACCGCGATGGTCGCCAGGTGGTCATCAAGGCTGCTGACGGAGCGGATCGCCGAAATTGCATCGATCAATAGCGCCCGTACGCTGGGTCCATCATCCTGGTCCAGTGCCAGGGCGGCGCGCGCGGCGCTGTTGCGAATCTCGTCGCTTCGGGAGAGGCGTTCCTGTTCGGCTTCCAGCTGCTCGAACTCTCCGCTGGCCATGGCCATGTTATCGAGCTCGCGGCACTGAAAGCGCAGCAACTCGAGCTGGGCGGGATCGCCGGCCTCGTTTTCGAAATTCTCCAGCGCTTGTTGGGCGGCTTGCCAGTCGACAAACTGTTCGGCCACAGCCCGGACCAGCTCTTCACTGACCCGCTGGTCCAACAGGCGGCGTTGGGTTTCAGGTCGTTCCAGCAGCTGATGTTCATGCTGGCCGTGGATTTCAACCAAAAAGGCGCCCAGTTCAGCCAACTGGCCGATGGTGGCGCTTCGGCCATTGATCCAGGCGCGTGAGCTTCCCTGGGTCGACAGCACGCGCCGGACGATCAACTCGTCGCCCTCGGTCATGGCCTGGTCTGCCAGCCACGCTCGGGCATCATCGGCGCCATGCAGATCGAAACACGCCGACAGTTCAGCCTGGTCACGATTGCTTGCGATCAGGGTGCTGTCTGCGCGATCGCCGAGCAGCAAACCGAGTGCATCTACAAGAATGGATTTGCCGGCACCAGTTTCGCCGGTAATCGCGGTGAAGCCGGGCTCGAAATCAAGTTCCTGCGATTCGATGATCGCGAAATGGCGGATAGTCAGGGCGCGCAGCATGGGTTTCGGATTGCCGGGTCGGTCAGGTTGTTGTTGTCTGGTCGACCACAAACTAGCACCAAGTCGTGGGTACGGCAATGGTGGTTGTATTCGCAGGTGGCCAACCCCACGTTATCGCGCAGACCACTTCGATTGGAAACACACCATGGGCGAAAGTCAGGACAAGCCAGCTGGCGAAGAGCAGGACCTGATCAACGAGGCTGGCGCGGTCGGATCAGATGATCTCGAAAGCGAGCCGTTGGAAGAAAGCCAGCCGATGGAAGAAGGTGCTTCTGAGCAGGCGCCGTCGGACGATCAGATTCGTCTGGAGGAGGAAGTCGGCCGTCTGAGGGACGCTCTTTTGCGTACCCGCGCGGAGATGGACAACCTGCACAAGCGCGGCGACCGTGAACTCGAAAAATCACGGAAATTCGCAGTTGAGAGCCTGTTGCGCGACCTGGTGCCGGTCATCGACAGCCTTGATCAGGGGCTGGAAAGCGCTGGCGATTCCGAAGCGCTCGCGGAGGGGCTCAGCCTGACTCGCAAGCTGCTGGTGGATACCCTCTCTCGATACGGACTGAATGTACTGAATCCGGTCGGTGAGCGGTTTGATCCACAGTGGCATGAAGCCATGAGCATCCAGCCGAGCGATGAGCACGAGCCCGACACGGTAATCAGCGTGTTGCAGCGGGGCTATCGGTTGCATGATCGCCTGCTGCGCCCAGCGCGCGTTCTGGTGGCCAGGGAAACCTCGAGCGATTGAAATCAGGACCCAAGGGCCCCAGTAATCGGCCTAGAGCATTTTTCGTTTTCACACTCATTCACGAGAACAGGATTTAGACAGCCATGAGCAAGATAATCGGCATTGACCTGGGAACCACGAATTCCTGTGTTGCCATCATGGAAGGCGGCAAGACGCGTGTCATCGAGAACGCTGAAGGTGATCGAACCACGCCGTCCACCGTCGCTTTCACCAAGGACGGCGAAGTGCTGGTCGGACAGCCGGCCAAGCGCCAGGCAATCACCAACCCGAACCGCACCATGTACGCGGTCAAGCGCCTGATTGGACGCAAGTACACCGAAGATGTCGTCCAGAAGGACAAGGGCATGGTCCCCTACACGATCGTCGAGGCAGATAACGGTGATGCCTGGGTGGAAGTTGATGGCAAGAAGATGGCGCCGCCGGAAATCTCGGCGCGCGTGCTGATGAAGATGAAGAAGACGGCCGAGGACTACCTGGGCGAGGAAGTGACCGAGGCGGTCATCACCGTGCCGGCCTACTTCAATGATTCCCAGCGTCAGGCAACCAAGGACGCGGGCAAGATCGCCGGCCTGACCGTGCGCCGTATCATCAACGAGCCGACCGCTGCGGCCCTGGCCTACGGCCTGGACAAGACGGGCGCGGATCGAAAGATCGCGGTCTACGATCTTGGTGGCGGTACCTTTGATATCTCGATTATCGAGATTGCCGACGTCGATGGTGAAAAACAGTTCGAAGTGCTGGCCACCAACGGCGACACGTTCCTCGGCGGCGAAGATTTTGACATGCGCCTGATCAACTACCTGGCGGCTGAGTTCAAGAAGGAACAGGGAGTCGATCTCCAGAACGATCCGCTGGCCTTGCAGCGCCTGCGCGAGGCGGCTGAGCGGGCCAAGATCGAACTGTCGGCCGCTCAGCAGACCGAGGTCAACCTGCCGTACATCACGGCTGATGCGTCCGGCCCGAAACATCTGTCGATCAAGGTGACACGCTCGAAGCTTGAGTCGCTGGTTGAAGATCTGGTCAAGCGTTCGATCGACCCATGCCGTACCGCGTTGAACGACGCCGGGTTGAAGGTCGACGATATCGACGAGGTGATCCTGGTCGGTGGCCAGACCCGCATGCCCGCCGTTCAGCAGGCTGTCACCAACTTCTTTGGCAAGGAGCCGCGCAAGGACGTCAACCCCGATGAGGCGGTCGCCGTTGGCGCAGCGATCCAGGGTGGTGTGCTGGCCGGTGATGTCAAGGACGTGCTGTTGCTGGATGTGACCCCGCTGTCGCTGGGTATCGAAACGCTTGGCGGTGTGTTCACCAAGGTGATCGAAAAGAACACCACGGTGCCGACCAAGGCTTCCCAGGTCTTCTCGACCGCCGATGACAACCAGAATGCGGTGACCGTGCATGTGTTGCAGGGCGAACGCGAACAGGCAGCGGCCAACAAGTCGCTGGCCCGGTTCGATCTGACCGGTATCCCGGCTGCGCCGCGGGGCGTGCCGCAGATCGAGGTCACCTTCGACATGGACGCCAACGGTATCCTGCATGTCTCAGCCAAGGACAAGGCGACCAACCGCGAGCAGCGCATCGAGATCAAGGCCGGCTCGGGATTGAGTGAGGACGAGATCGAAAACATGGTGCGTGATGCCGAGACCCATCGGGAAGAGGACAAGCGCTTCCACGAACTGGTCAACGCGCGAAATTCCGCCGATGGCATTGCCCACGCCACTCGAACCAGTCTCAAGGAGAACGGCGAGGACCTGGATCCGGCGGTCAAGCAGCGTATCGAGGATGCCCTGGCCAAGGTGGACGAGACCATCAAGGGTGATGACAAGGAAGCAATCGATGCTGCTGTCAACGAACTGCAGCAGGCTGGGGCCGAGTTGTACCAGAAGGCCGCCGAAAAGGCCCTGGCTGAATCCGGTGCGGAGTCGTCCGGTGAGCAGGCAGCGTCGGATCAGGCAGAGAGCCCGGACGACGTGGTTGATGCCGAGTTCACTGAAGTCGATGACGACAAGAAATGATGGTTGGCTGGTTGGCTTGTTAGCTGGTTGGCTGGTTAAAGGCCAGCCAGCTAACTAGTCATCAGCCAGCAAGTAAACCAGCCAACCAGCGAACGAGCGAACCAGCCAACCTTATTTATATGCCAGCCGACTATTACGAAACCCTGGGCGTGACCCGTGATGCCACTGCGGCAGATCTCAAGAAGGCTTATCGTCGGCAGGCGATGAAATACCATCCAGACCGCAACCCGGGTGACGATGCCGCACAGGATCGGTTCAAGGAAGCCCAGAAGGCTTACGAGGTTCTGAAGGACGAACGCAAGCGGGCAGCCTATGATCGGTTTGGTCATGAGGGCGTCAATGGCATGGGGGGCGGTGGACCCGGTGGGGCTGCCGGCTTCGGTGACATCAACGACATCTTCGGCGACATGTTCGGCGACATATTTGGCGGCGGACGTCGGCGCCAGCGCCAGCGCTCGCACCGCGGCCAGGACTTGCGCTATACCCTGGAGCTGGACCTGGAAGAGGCCGTCAAGGGCACGAACAAGGAAATCCGCATACCGACCATCGGTCAGTGTGGCACCTGTAATGGCTCCGGCTCAAAGAGCGGCAGGCTTGAAGTCTGCTCGACCTGTGGCGGCCAGGGCCAGGTGCGTATGCAGCAGGGGATCTTCTCCGTGCAGCAAACCTGTCCGGCTTGCGGTGGTAGTGGCCGAAGCATTGCTGACCCCTGCGATGATTGCCATGGTTCCGGCCAGGTTCGCGAAACCCGCACCTTGCAGGTCAAGATTCCGCCGGGCGTTGACGAAGGTGATCGTATCCGGCTCAGCGGCGAAGGCGGGGCGGGTGCCCAGGGGGGAACCTCAGGTGACCTGTATGTCGATATCCATGTTCGGCCGCACCCGTTGTTCCAGCGCGAGGGTGACGACCTGTTCTGCGAGGTGCCGATCACCATCACCACGGCCGCACTCGGCGGTCAGATGAAAGTGCCGACGCTTGAAGGGTCGGTCATGCTCAAGATTCCGCCTGAAACACAGTCCGGCAAGTTGTTCAGGTTGCGTGGCAAGGGTGTCCAATCCGTCCGTAGCCGATCGGCGGGTGACCTGCTGTGCCGTGTCGCAGTCGAAACTCCAGTCAAGTTGACACGCGAGCAAAAAGATTTGCTCAAGAAGTTTCAGGACTCGTTCAGCGAGGAGGGCGGACACAATCCACAATCCAGCGGCTGGACCGACAAGGTCAGAAGCTTCTTCGACCGAATGGGCCTCTAACCCGCCTTATTCACCACCCTGAAATGGGTTAATCTTGGCCCATGAGCATGGAAATTCTGCTGAGCGGTGCCACCGGCACGACCAGTCGGTCGCTGATCGAACTGGTTGAAGCTGATCCGCATTTCCGGATCAGTGGCAGCGCGAGTCGCGAGCACTTCTTCGAGCCGGACGTCGAGGCCGATGTCATCATCGATTTTTCCCACCCGCAATTGCTCGAGCACACGCTGTCATTTGCTGTGCGTCGACATCTTCCACTCATCATCGGCACCACCGGCATTGGCCCGGAACTCGATACCCAGATCATCGAGGCCGCCAAGCATATCGCGGTCTGCCGGGCGGCAAATTTCAGCCTGGGTGTCAGTCTGCTGGAAAGACTGGTGAGCCTGAGCGCGAGTGTCCTGGATGGCTTCGACGTTGAGATTAGTGAATTACATCACCGACGAAAGGTCGACGCGCCCTCCGGGACTGCGCTGGCACTGGGTGCGGCAGTCGCACGCGCACGGGAGCAGAACATCGAAACCGACGCCGTATTTGACCGCAGTCAGCAGCGCCGCCAGCGCGTCAGTGGCGAGATCGGGCACCAGGCCCTGCGTGGTGGTGATGCGGCTGGAGAG
>JBLRWT010000113.1:0-6605 GCA_047921095.1 Wenzhouxiangella sp.
GGCTCGAAGAGGCAGAGATGCAGCTTGAGGCAGCAATGAATTCCTTCGAGCCGAAATGAAGCGCTCATGTATTTGCCGCTCCACTTGCCCCGGTTCTCAAAATGATAGTGCTGGTATTCATGATCGCTATAGTAACTCCGCGCAGCCATCGAGTTTTCCGACAACCGTTACCCGTTCGATGGACTTTCAGGTGCTTCGTAGCAGTTCGTTGACCGAAGTGCGGGAGCGGGTTTTTTCGTCGACTTGCTTGACGATGATTGCTGCGTACAGGCTGTGGGTTCCGTCGGCGGCCGGCAAGCTGCCCGCGACCACGACCGAGCCGGCCGGGACGCGGCCGGTGTGGATTTCTCCGGTGGCGCGGTTGTAGATCCGGGTGGACTGGCCGAGGAACACACCCATGCCGATGACCGCGCCTTTTTCCACGATCACGCCTTCGACCACTTCGGAGCGGGCGCCGATGAAGCAGCCGTCTTCGATGATGGTGGGATTGGCCTGCAGGGGCTCCAGGACACCGCCGATGCCGGCGCCGCCGGAAATATGGACGTTGGCGCCGATCTGGGCACAGGAGCCGACCGTGGCCCAGGTGTCGATCATGGTGTTTTCGCCGACCCATGCACCGATATTGACATAGGAGGGCATCAGCACCACGTCGTTGCCGATGTGCGCGCCACGACGCACCGTTGCCGTCGGCACGATCCGGGCGCCGCTGTCAGCGGGGCGGTCGTGAGGGCCGGCAAAGCGCAGGTCGACCTTGTCGTAATAGTTGCTGGCGCCACCCGGCATTTCGCGGTTCGCGGTAATCCGGAAATGCAGCAGAATGGCCTGCTTGAGCCAGCCATTGACGCACCAGCTATCCGGCCCCGGCTCGGCGACCCGGAAGTTGCCAACTTCCAGCCCGGCAAGGCAGGCGTCGACGGCTTGTCGCAGGTCGGCCGGCGCGTTGGCCGGTGACAGGTCGGCACGCTCGCTCCATGCCTTCTCAATGGTTGCCTGTATGGCTTCAGTTTGCATATCGAGTCTGCTTTTTGGTTGAGTTGGAACCAGGGTTGACGAATCGATCAGGCCTGTGCCGTGCGACCGGGCCCAGTGGCCTGGCCGTTGTCGACATCCAGACGCTCGCGAAGCTCCGCCTCAAGCGCGGCGCAAGCCGGCTTGTCCAGCGCCCTGCCCTCGGCATCGGCAACCAGGAAGACATCCTCCACGCGCTGGCCGAAGGTGGCCACGCGGGCATCGTACAAGCGCACGTTGCGGGCCACCATCGCCTCGGCGATGGCGGAAAGCAGGCCGGGGCGGTCGGTGGCGGCAATCTCCAGCCCGGTCATTTCGTGGTCTGCCTTGAGGCTGATTTCGGCACGGCCCATGAATGGTTGCAGGCGACGCGGCACCGGTCGTGGCGGCAATGGCCGAACCTGTTTTGCCGCGAGCTGATCGAGCAAGGACAAGCTCAGGCGTTCGGCGTCCGATCGGTTCAGGGTCTGGCCATTGGCATCCATGACCTGGAAAACATCCCAGCTCTTTTCATCGCGGGTGGTGACAACGCGGGCAGCCAGCACATCGAGCTGCATGCTGTCGAGTTCCCGTGCGACAACGGCGAACAAGCCGGCGAAATCATCGGCATGGATGAAAATCTCGCTGATGCCCTTGTCATCAAGATTGCGGCAGGCCACCAGCGGCAGGCGCTCGGCCGCCAATACCTCGCCTGTCGTCCAGACCAGTTGTTCGGCATCCAGACGAAGAAAGGCAACGTCAGGCAATTGAACCCAGAGCGCATTGATGGCGCGATGGTCCGCATTGCGGCTGGTCAGCAGGGCGCGTGCTTCGTTGCGCGTTTCGACCACACTGGCATGACGATCGACCGGGTGCTCCAGCCCGCGCTTCAAGGCATCGCGCGCAGCGATGTAAAGCTCCCACATCAAGCTGTCTTTCCACGAGTTCCACAACTTGGGGCTGGTCGCGGCGATGTCGGCCACGGTCAATACGAAAAGATGATCGAGGTATCGCTGATTGCCGACCTTGCCGGCAAATCGATTGACGACTTCCGGATCGGAGATGTCCTCGCGCTGGCTGGTGCGCGACATCAACAGATGCTCGAGCACCAGCCAGACCACCAGCTCGCGGTCTTCCTGTGGCATGTCAAGGCGGTTGACGAATTCGCGCGCATCGGTGGCGCCGAGTTCCGAGTGGTCGCCGCCGCGACCCTTGGCAATGTCGTGAAACAGGGCGGCCAGGTAAAGCACTTCCGGTCGCTCCACGTTCTCGAAGATTTCTATCGCGTGACCGAATTGGTCGGGATACTTGGCAAAAGCGAAGCGGCGCAGGTTGCGGATCACGAACAAGGTGTGCTGATCGACCGTATAGACATGAAACAGGTCAAACTGCATGCGCCCGGTAATGCTGGCAAACGGCGGCAGCAGCGCGGCCAGCACCCCGTACCGATTCATGCGGGCCAACTGGCTGTAGACCAGGCGCGGGCTCTTGAGCAGGTCGAGGAACATGCCGAGGATTTCGTGATCGGTGCGGAAATCTTCGTCGACCAGGTACAGGTGCTCCCGCACCAGCCGAATGGTGGCAGCGCGCACCCCGCGTATCTCGGGCTTTTCAGCCAGAACCAGGAACAGGCGCATCAGCAATTCGGGCTGAAGCACAAAGGCGTGGGGGTCCTTGAGTTCAAGATAGCCGTGACGAAGCCGGAAATGCTCATCGATGTCACCGGACGGCAGATGCTTGCGCCCCGACAACAGTTCTTCGTCAAAGCTCTGCAGCAGGCGCTCGTTGAGCCGGGCCAGCTGCATGACGGTGCGATAGTACTTCTGCATGAAATGCTCGACCGGCAGGTTACTCTGGCTGCAGTCGCCAAAACCGAAGCGCTCAGCCAGGCGGCGCTGATGCTCGAACAACAGCCGCTCCTCGGCCCGGCCGGCCAGCACGTGCAAGGCCCAGCGCACCGACCACAGGTAGTCGCGCCCTTCGACCAGGTCTTCGTGCTCGCGCTCACTCAGAAACCCGTGTTCGACCAGGCCGTGCAGGGTGGAAGTGCCGAAATGACGGTGGGTGACCCAGCCGATCATCTGGATATCCCGCAATCCACCGGGGCCTTCCTTGAGATTGGGTTCAAGGTTGTAGATGGTGTCTTCGAACTGGCTGTGGCGCTGCTCCTGCTCGGCGCATTTGGCCGCATAAAACTCATTGGCCGGCCACAGGCCAGGTGGTTCGGTCGCAGCGGCCATGGCGGTGAACAGGTGGCCCTGCCCGGCCAGCAGGCGGGATTCCATCAGGTTGGTGGCCACACTGACATCGCCAGCGGCCTCGCTGACACAATCAGCCACGGTGCGCACGCTCTGCCCCGGGTGCAGGTCGGCATCCCATAACACCTGGATAAAGGTTTCCAGCGCCTCGCTGTGGTCATCAGCATCATCTGGCCGCAGAATGAGCAGGTCCACGTCCGAATGCGGGTGAAGTTCGCCGCGGCCGAAACCACCGACCGCGCACAACTCCAGCCCGGAAGAGGGCGGCGCCACGCGATCCCACGCCGTCAGGACCAGTTGCTCCAGGACCCAGGCGCGGGCATGAACGAGTTCCCGAATGTCAGTATCGGCGATGAATGCGCCATACAGTGCCTGGTCGGCTTCAAGACAAGCCTGGCGCAGCGCACGAGCCAGAACGGCCGGCTCGGAGGGCAAAGCGGCAAGTGCCGCCAGATCGAGGCAGTGACGCGTTGCCGGAACTGCGCTGAGCCGTTCAATCACAGCGGGTCGTCAGGCAGGCGTGTCAATACGTCGACGCCGTCTTCGGTGACTGCCATGGTGTGTTCCCACTGGGCCGACAGGCTGCGGTCACGGGTGATGACCGTCCAGTCATCCGGCAGCAGGCGGGTTGCCGCCTTGCCCAGGTTGATCATGGGCTCGATGGTAAAGGTCATGCCCGGCTCGAGCTTGAGACCCTCACCCGGCCGCCCATGGTGCAACACCTGTGGCGCTTCGTGAAAAACACGGCCAATGCCATGACCACAGTATTCGCGCACCACGGAACAGCGCTGACCTTCGGCATAGGTCTGAATCGCATGCCCGATATCACCCAGCGTGACGCCCGGGCGCACCATTTCGATGCCGGTGACCATGGCTTGGTGGGCCACCTCGCAGATTCGGCGCGCCTTGACTGACGGCTCGCCGACCAGAAACATCTTGCTGGTGTCGCCATGCCAGCCATCCTGGATCACCGTGATGTCGATATTGACGATATCGCCGTTTTTCAGCACCTTGTCGCTGGGGATACCGTGGCAAACGACGTGATTGACCGAGGTGCAGATCGACTTGGGAAAGCCGCGGTAATTGAGCGGGGCCGGGATGGCCTTGAGTTCGTTGACGATGAAATCATGGCAGATGCGATCCAGCTCGCCGGTGGTGACCCCGGGCTGGACATGTTCGCGAATCATCTTCAGAACGCTGGCCGCCTGCTGCCCGGCCACGCGCATGGCCTCGACTTCTTCAGGCGTCTTGATGTGGATTCCGTGATTCATGTGTGTCGATGGCATCGGGGTCGCCAGCCAGTCTACCGCAAGCCTCTTGAAATGGTGGCAAAGAGCGGTTTTTTCCAGAGCCGGCAAAACCATGTCTTCTGGCACGTGTCTGAACCCCGTCCATTCTGTCAGGATGGTGCATTATTGGATTCGTAATCCCAGGAGTCTTCATTGAACAAGATCGCCGCGATCGTGCTGCCGCCCGTGCTGATTGTCGGCGCCATAGGGCTGGTCGTCGTCGCCTACATAAACCGGCCCCAGCCGGAGGAACGGGAACTGGCTCCTTCAGCCATGCTGGTCGATACCATCGAGGCGCAGCAGAGTGCCGGGTACTTCCGCGTGCAGGCCCAGGGCACCGTACGACCGCGGACTGAAACCACCCTGGCCGCCGAGGTGAGCGGCCGGATCATCAGTGTCTCGGACAGGTTCGTGGCCGGCGGCTTTTTCCGCGCCGGTGACGTTCTGGCTGAAATCGATCCCAGCGACTATGAAGCGGCGCTACTCCAGGCTGAAGCTGAACTGGCATCGGCCCGAGCCCAGTTGGCGGATGAGTCGGCGCGCTCCGATCAGGCGCGTCTGGACTGGCAACGAATGCATGGCACGGCGCGCGAACCCGGCGACCTGGTATTGAGATTGCCCCAGGTGGCCGGCGCCCGTGCAGCCGTTCAGGCCGCCGAGGCCAGCGTATTGAGGGCCGAACGCAACCTCGAGCGAACCCGGATCCGGCTGCCCTACGATGGCCTGGTCCGAAACCGCCAGGCCAACCTGGGTCAGTATGTCTCGACCGGCACGGTTCTGGCCGTCACCTTCGCGGTCGATGTCGCCGAAATCCGTCTGCCGCTGTCGGACCAGGATCTCGCCTACCTTGAACTGCCCGCACCGGGACGGCTCAACAGTGCTCCGCCTTCAGTTCGACTTGTCGGCAGCGTCAACGGTCAGCGCGGCGAGTGGCATGGCCAGTTGGTGCGAACCGAAGGTGTGGTCGACGAGAGCTCGCGCCTGAGCTATGCCGTGGTCCAGGTTGAAGACCCCTACGGTCTGCTCGATCAGCAGCGCACGCTGCCACTGCAAATGGGCACCTTCGTGCAGGCCGATATCCAGGGGCGGACATCGGCGGGCCTGATCGAGCTGCCCCGATCGGCCCTTCGGGAAGGCGATACCGTTTACCTGGCTGGCGCGGACAACAAGCTCGAGATTCGCTCCGTCTCCGTCGCTCGGGCCACCGCTCATCGGGTGTATGTACACAATGCGCTGCAACCGGGCGACCGCGTGATCACCACTGCCATTCAGGCCCCCATTCCAGGCTTGAGCCTCAGGGTCCGGGAGAGTGCGCTGCCCGAACCCGAATTGCGCTTGCTGCCTGTCGACGAGCTGGTCGAGTCAGGCGCCGAGCAGGCAGGCGAGATACCGTGATGGACAGCCAGCAGCGCAACTGGTACGGCAATATCATTGCCTGGTTTGCCCATAATTCGGTGGCAGCCAACCTGCTGATGGTCTGCCTGCTGCTTGGCGGCGTCTTCACGGCGATCACCATCACCAAGGAAATCCAGCCCCGCATCGAAACCAACTTTGTCACCGTCAACGTGCCCTATCGCGGCGGCACGCCGCGCGATGTGGAACAGGGTGTCTTGCTGAAAATCGAAGAAGCGATCCAGGACCTGGAGGGCATACGCGAAATCACCGCCACGGCACGCGAGGGAGCCGGCACGGTCACGGTCGAGGTCGAAAGCGGGTTCGATGTGCTGGAGGTGCTCGACAACATCAAGAGCCGGGTCGATTCGATCGCCACCTTTCCGGCCGAAACCGAGCGCCCCATTTACCAGCGCAACGTCTGGACCCAGGAAGTCATCTGGGTGTCCATTTTCGGTGATGTCAACGAACGCACGCTCAAGGAAGCCGCGCGCCAGATCCGCGACGACATCACCGCCCTGCCCTCGGTCACCCGCGCCGAACTGGTTGGCGAGCGGGCCTATGAAATCGGCATCGAAGTGCGGGAAGAAACTTTACGCTCCTACGGCCTGACCCTCGCCGAAGTGGCCCAGGCCATTCGCCGCTCCTCGCTCGACCTGCCGGGTGGCCGCATCCAGGC
>JBLRWT010000114.1:0-6592 GCA_047921095.1 Wenzhouxiangella sp.
GCGGTCCTCATCTGGCTGCTGGTGCGACTGATCAAACTATTGTTTCGCGACCGCCGATCCGGTGACTCTGAGCTGGAGGGCTTTCAGGGCGAGTGACCTTTACCAAAGCGCTGCCGTGGACTGACCTCCGACCTCCGACCTCCGACCTCCGACCTCCGACCTCCGACCTCGTGCCCTACTCCGGCAACCACCCTGAACCCAGATTATCCATCTGTCCCAGAATCCAGCGCTGGCGCTGCAATAGAGAGGCATCCGGCGCGCCGGCGTCCAGGCGCTTCGGTGCTGGCAGGACGGCAGCCAGCAGTGCCGCTTCCTGGCGGGTAATCGACCGGGCCGACTTGCCAAAGTAATGCTGCGAGGCCGCCTCGGCACCGTAGACACCGGTGTCGAATTCGACGACGTTGAGGTAGATATCGAGCATGCGAGACTTGGGTACAAACAACTCGAACGGCGGGGTCAATCCGAACTCCAATCCCTTGCGCAGCCAGCTGCGCTGCGGCCAGAGATAAAGGTTGCGGACCAGTTGCTGGCTGATCGTGCTGGCGCCCCGGAGCCTGCCACCCTGCCGATGGGATTCCACCGCCGCACGAATCTGGGCGAAGTCGAAGCCGTAGTGATGCGGGAAATTCTGATCTTCAGAGGCGATGACAGCCAGCTTCAGATGGGAAGGAATGTCTTGCGAGGGGATCCATTGATGCTGGATGCTGCGACCATTGACATGGCGATCGGCCAGCATGAAAGCCGACGTCGGCGGATCAAGCCAGCGCAGGGGAAGGGTCAGCCCAATGACCAGGACGATGATCAGACCAACCACCCGCAGCAACCAGCGCAGTACCTGCCTCATCGAGACGGACGCCTCAGCAACACCGACAAGCGCCGAAACGCATCCGAATCAAGCTGGTCGCGGAACAGACCCAGCGACAGACGCTTGCCTGATTTTCCGGCTTGACCGACGACGCCGATATACAGCGGGCTGACAAATGATCGGGTTCCTGGGGTCAGGGTTGTCGAGGTATCGGTGCGGTCAAGCAGAATCAATTCGCTGCCATCGATGCTCATTGCCTTCCAGCGCGGCCTGGCGGCGCGAATCAACTGGACGGCGCCGTAGACAACAACCATTAACACCAGCCCAATTCGTAAAAGCGTGGGGAAATTGTTCAGAACCGATGCACCCAGAGCCAGGATCAGGAGCAGCACAATGATGGCTTGCAGCCTGGCGCTGGGCTGGATGGGCCAGCGCAACTGGTCAGGCCTGCTCAGAACGAACCGTTCGCTCACGAATATCCTCGACCACCCCCTTCAGTTCCGCGACGGGCTCGACGCGGCCCATCAGCCAGTCCCAGATCTGGTCGTCTTCACACCTCAGCAATGACTCGAATTCCACCTGCAGTTGCGCGTTCGCCCCTGCCCAGCGCTCGACAAGCCAGCGACCAAGGAGCACGTCAAGCTCGCGCATTCCACGCCGGCAGTGCCAGCGCAATTCCGTCGGAGGGGTAATTGCAACCAAGGTCGACCGGCCTAGAGGCTGCGCCGGGCCAGCAGCATCTGCTTGATCTCGGCGATGGCCTTGGCCGGGTTGAGCCCTTTCGGGCAGGTGCGCGCGCAATTCATGATGGTGTGGCAACGGAATACCCTGAAGGGGTCTTCCAGTTGATCCAGGCGCTCGCCGGTCGCCTCGTCGCGAGAATCAACCAGCCAGCGATGGGCCTGGAGCAGAATCGCCGGGCCAAGAAAGCGGTCACCGTTCCACCAGTAGCTTGGGCAGGCGGTGGAGCAACAGGCGCAGAGAATGCATTCGTACAAGCCATCCATTTTGGCCCGGTCCTCGCGCGACTGCAGACGCTCCTTGTCCGGGAACGGCGCGCTTTGCGCGCTCAGCCATGGCTTGATCGACGCGTACTGGGCGAAAAAGTGGGTCAGGTCGGGAACCAGGTCCTTGATGACGGGCAGGTGCGGCAATGGGTAGATCTTGACATCGCCCTTGATGTCATCGATGGCCTTGGTACACCCCAACGTGTTCACACCATCGATATTGAAGGCGCAGGAGCCGCAGATGCCTTCGCGACAAGAGCGCCGAAACGTCAGTGTCGGGTCGATCTCGTTTTTGATCTTGATGACGGCATCCAGAATCATCGGCCCGCAATCGTCAAGGTCGATCTCGAAACTGTCGACCCGCGGGTTCTCGCCGGAATCCGGATCCCAACGGTAGATGCGGAAGGTCTTGATGTTCTTCGCACCTTCGGCGGCGGGAAAGTGCTTTCCCTTGCTGATGCGCGAGTTCTTCGGAAGTCTGAATTGGGCCATATCGTTTGCTTTTAGTCCGAAAGATTGGTGCTCGTGTGCTTGAAGGCCGTCAGTTGGCCGCCTGGTCCGTCAGTAGGTCCGTTCCTTCAGCGGGACGATTTCTACATCGTCACTCAGGGTATACATGTGCACCGGCCGGTAGTCGATCCGGGTCTTGCCATGATCGTCCATCCAGATCAACGTGTGCTTGTGCCAATTCTCATCATCCCGGTCGGGATAGTCTTCACGGGCATGGGCACCGCGGCTTTCCTTGCGATTTTCCGCAGCCATCATCGTGGTCACGGCGTTGGCCAGCAGATTGCGCAACTCGAGCGTTTCGGCCAGGTCCGTATTCCAGACCATCGATCGATCGGTGACCTTGATATCGGCAAAGCGGTCATGAACCTCGGTGATGCGCGTGCAGCCCTGCTCCAGAGATTCGCCGCTGCGGAAGACGGCAGCATCTTCCTGCATCACGTGTTGCATGGAATCGCGAAGTTCTGATGCCGACGTAGAGCCGGAAGCGTTGCGCAGGCGATCAAACTCGTTGACGATGTCGCCAACCACATCCGACGACAGTGTTCTGTGGGTCTGTCCCGGCTTGATCGTCTCACCGCAGCGAATGGCCACGGCACGGCCGAACACGATCAGATCGAGCAGCGAGTTCGAGCCCAGCCGATTGGCGCCATGGACCGATACGCATGCCGCCTCACCGATGGCATACAGACCAGGAACGACCGAATCAGGATCGCCGTCTTTCAAGGTCACGACTTCGCCATGGTAATTGGTCGGGATCCCGCCCATGTTGTAGTGCACGGTAGGCAGTACCGGAATGGGCGCACTGTTGACGTCAACATCGGCAAAGATCTTCGCCGTCTCGGAGATGCCGGGCAGCCTTTCATGCAGCACTTCACTGCCCAGATGCTGCAGATTGAGATGGATGTGATCCTTCTTCGGGCCGACACCCCGGCCTTCCCGAATCTCGATCGTCATCGAACGCGATACGACGTCGCGGGATGCCAGATCCTTGGCATTGGGCGCATAGCGCTCCATGAACCGCTCGCCTTCGGAATTGGTCAGGTAGCCACCTTCCCCGCGCACACCTTCGGTGATCAGCATGCCGGCGCCATAGATGCCGGTCGGGTGGAACTGGACGAACTCCATGTCCTGCAGCGGCAGCCCGGCCCGCAACACCATGGCATTGCCATCGCCCGTGCAGGTATGGGCGGACGTGCAGGAGAAGTACGAACGGCCATAGCCGCCGGTTGCCATGATGACGGCATGAGCGCGAATTTCATGCAGGGTGCCATTGGCCAGGTCCCAGGCCAACACGCCGCAGCAGGTTCCGTCATCATCCATCAATAGATCGATGGCGAAATATTCGATGAAGAACTGGGCGTTATGCTTGAGAGACTGCTGATAGAGGGTGTGCAGGATGGCATGACCGGTCCGGTCCGCCGCAGCACAGGTGCGTTGCGCCGTGCCTTCGCCATACCGGGTGGTCATGCCGCCGAACGGCCGCTGGTAGATCTTTCCATCTTCGGTTCGTGAAAATGGCACGCCGAAGTGTTCCAGCTCGATCACCGAGGGAATCGCCTCGCGGCACATGTATTCGATCGCATCCTGGTCACCGAGCCAGTCGGACCCCTTGATGGTGTCGTACATGTGCCAGCGCCAGTCATCTTCTCCCATGTTGCCCAGCGCCGCACTCATGCCACCCTGGGCGGCCACGGTATGAGACCGGGTGGGAAAGACCTTGGTAATGCAGGCCGTGGTCAGACCGGTGGCAGCCAGCCCCATGGTCGCACGCAAGCCGGCGCCGCCGGCTCCGATCACCAATACATCGTAGTGGTGCCGGGTAATTTCATAAGACTTGCTCAACGTTAAACTCCGAATGCCATTTTAAGGATGGCGATGACAGCCAGAAGACCGCCAGCGATGGACGCGATCTTCACCAACACCATCAGCACAACCTCGGTCGCGCGGGTGTGGATGTAATCCTCGATGACAACCTGCAAACCCAGCTCGCCGTGATAGATCGAGGTCACAACGAACAGAATGGCCATGGCCGCATTGAATGGCCTGCCGATCCAGGCCGCTGCAGCGGCGTGATCAGCTCCGATCAGAGAAGCCAGGGCATAAATCAGCCACACTGTCATGAAAACCAGAAGAATCGCGGTAAACCGCAGCGCCCACCAGTGACCCACGCCTTCGCCCGCTGAGCCATGATTGTGAGCCTTGGCCAAAGGATTGCGCAGACTCATGCCAGACCTCCCCAGATTGCGATGGTCAGCAGAACCGAAAGGACGACCACGGTCCAGCCCGAAGCATAGGCGCCGCGAAGATCCAGCAGCCAGCCGGCATCCCACAACAAATGCCGAATGCCATTGAACAGATGAAAAAACAGCGCGTATGTCCAGACCAGCAGGAACACGAGGCCGGGCACGCTGGCCAGCAGACCGTTGATCCGGCCATAGGCCTCGGGACCGGCAGCGAGCGCCAGTAGCCAGGCCACCACCACGACCATCCCCAGGCTGAGGACAACGCCGGTCGCGCGATGGGCAATCGACAGCACCGTCGTCAATTGTGGTCTGTAGACTTGCAGGTGCGGGGAAAGCGGTCGGTTATCCGTCGCCATAGAATGGGTACTCGCTGTCAGGTCGTTATAACGAATCAGAAATCATCGGATCAGAAATCAATGCAGCGGCCGTTCATTTCCCAGTCGCCGTAACGAACGGGATCATGGCCGGTCTTGCGACCACCGTATTCGGGTGGCCTTGAGCGCTTTTTGCCCGGATCGTCAGGCGCCGAAGCGTGATCGGCCGGCTTGACTGTCGGCTCGTTCAACGCCGCATTCAATGTCATATCAACTTTGCGTGCATCAGGCATTATAGAATTGTAACGGTTCATCACACTCGTTCACAGTATTTATGACCGATTGGTTCACTATTCCCCACCTTCTTGGCGTGCGCGTGACCGGCGAGGACGCGCTGGCCTTTTGCCAGGCTCAGTTTACGGCTGATTTCCGTCAATTCGACCCGAACCGGTGGCATGTGACCGCCTGGTGCGAGCCAAAGGGGCGATGTCTGGCCATTATTCTGGCAGCCACTGGTGAAGGCAACGTCGACCTGGTTCTGCCCACCAGCCAGGCCGATTTGCTGGCCCGGCTCAAAATGTACGCCATCGGCCGCAAGCTGAACCTGTCCGATGCCGTACCGGTTGTGGGGTCGTCCGCGGCGGCGGCGACAGATCGACTGGTGGGATCCGAACCTGAGCGTGCGCTTCGCCTACTGGATGAGGAGGACGCGCTCGCCCCGCCGCACGCCAGACCCGATGCCGTTCGCGCCTGGCGCGTTGCCGACCTGTGCCAACCCATTCCGTGGCTGACCCCTGCAACCAGCGCCAGGTTTCTGCCGCAGTTCCTTGGCCTGGAAGATAGTGGGGGCCTGAGCTATACCAAGGGCTGTTTCCCGGGCCAGGAAGTCATTGCCCGCCTGCACTACCTGGGCAGCATCAAGTATCACCTGCTCGGTTTCGAGCTCCCAGTCGGGATGCCGGCCGAGCCTGATGTGTCGGACAAGCTGGTCACGCCCTCCGGGGACAATGCGGGGGAGGTTCTGGATTGCGTCCGGGTTGACGCCCACATGATCGGGCTGGCCGTCAGTCCGATCGGGATCGAGGCTGGAGTTCCAGCACTGGACCCGCGCGGGTCCAATGGTCAACCCGGGCAGATGACCGATATTCGGGGGTTGTGCTACCATCAGCAAAAATTACCCAACTAATAATCGTTAATCAGAGACTTAAAGGGGTATCTTCGATGAAGACATCAATCTGGCTGCTGACTGCCATTGCCTGGCTGGCTCTTTCCGGGCTGGTTGCCGCGCAGGACCCCGCGGCTGAAGTCGGTGTCCCCGAGGTACAGGCGACCGAAAACGTCGTGGCGGCCGAAGTCGAGACAAGCGACGAGCCAGTTATTGAAGACGAGCCTGTTATTGAAGAAGAACTCGTCACCGGCGACGAGTTCGACGCCGCCGGAGGTCAGACACCCGGCAACGGTGCTGCCGAACAGACAGCTCGGTCAGGCCCGAATGGCGACCAGCTCAGTTTCACCCTTCAGGTTCACCCGATCTTTATCCCCGACCAGGCTGACAGTGTCTATCGTCCACTGATCGACTACCTCAATGCCACGACGCCCCACCATTTCGAGTTGCAGCTTGCGCGAGACTTTCACCGCTACTGGCTTGAAATCCGGCGTGGCGTCTCGCCCGACCTGGTGCTTGAAGATGCCCACCTGGCCGCCTTGCGCATC
>JBLRWT010000115.1:0-6539 GCA_047921095.1 Wenzhouxiangella sp.
TCTTGCCGTGGTCAACGTGACCAATCGTGCCGACGTTAACGTGCGGCTTGCTACGTTCAAACTTTGCCTTGGACATGTTCCTGGATCCTTATACTTTAGACGTGGCTATTGAAGCCGATTCTTTAAGCCGATTTCTTCATGACTTCTTCGGCAACACTGTTCGGGGCTTCCGCGTAGTGCAGGAATTCCATCGAATAGGTTGCCCGGCCCTGGCTCATCGAGCGCAGGTCGGTTGCATAACCGAACATCTCGGCCAGCGGAACGTGGGCGCGAATGACCTTGCCAGCCGGCACGTCTTCCATGCCCTGGACCAGTCCACGACGGCGATTCAAATCGCCCATCACGTCGCCCATGTAATCTTCCGGCGTAACCGCCTCGACCTTCATCATCGGCTCGAGCAGGACCGGACTGGCCTTGAGTGCGCCCGCCTTGAAGGCCATGGAACCGGCGATCTTGAACGCCATTTCATTTGAGTCGACTTCATGGTACGAGCCATCAAACAACGTCGCCTTGCAGTCCACCATCGGGTAGCCGGCCAGAACACCGTTGTTCATTTGTTCTTCGATACCCTTGCCGACGGCCGAAATGTACTCTCTCGGCACGACCCCACCGACAACTTCGTCGATGAACTCGTAACCGCCGCCCTCGATGTTGGGCTCGAGCTTGATCTTGACGTGACCGTACTGGCCGCGACCACCGGACTGGCGAACGAACTTGCCTTCCGCCTCGACTGCCTTGCGAATGGTTTCGCGATAGGCGACCTGTGGCTTGCCGACGTTGGCCTCGACCTTGAACTCACGACGCATGCGATCGACGATGATATCCAGGTGAAGCTCACCCATTCCGGAGATGATCGTCTGCCCCGACTCTTCATCGGTACGGACACGGAAAGAGGGATCTTCCTGGGCCAGCTTCGACAGGGCCATGCCCATTTTTTCCTGGTCGGACTTGGTCTTGGGCTCAACCGCAACCGAGATGACCGGCTCCGGGAACTCCATGCGCTCAAGCGTGATGACGTTGGACGGATCGCACAACGTTTCACCAGTCGTAACGTCCTTGAGGCCAACCGCTGCCGCGATATCGCCGGCAAAAACTTCCTTCAGTTCTTCGCGTGAATTGGCATGCATCTGCAGAATTCGGCCGATACGTTCCTTCTTGCCCTTGATCGGGTTGAAGACGGTATCACCGGACTTCAGCACACCGGAATACACGCGGAAGAAGGTCAACTTTCCGACGAACGGGTCGGTCGCGATCTTGAAGGCCAGGGCCGAAAACGGCGCGCTGTCATCGGACGGACGAGTATCTTCCTTCTCGTTTTCGTCGATACCGCGAATGTCCTTCACTTCTGTCGGCGCCGGCATGTACTGAACAATGGCGTCGAGCAGAGCCTGAACGCCCTTGTTCTTGAAGGCGGTACCACAAAGCACCGGCACGATCTCGTTCTTCAGCGTGCCCTGCCGAATGCCCTTCATGACTTCTTCGCTGGTCAGCTCCTCACCTTCCAGGTACTTTTCCATGAATTCTTCGTTGGCTTCAGCGGCTGATTCGACCATGAACTCACGCGCCGCGGCGGCTTCGTCAGCCATTTCCGCGGGGATGTCCCGGGCTTCGTAGCTGGTGCCCATGTTCTCGACATCCCAGTAGATCGCGCGCATCTTGATCAGGTCGATGACGCCCTCAAAGCCTTCCTCGGCGCCAATCGGCAACTGGATCGGCACGGGGTTGGCACCAAGACGATCCTTGATCTGGCCGACCACGCGCGTAAAGTCAGCGCCGGTACGGTCCATCTTGTTGACGAAGCACATGCGCGGCACAGCGTACTTGGTAGCCTGACGCCAGACCGTTTCCGACTGCGGCTCGACCCCGCCAACGGCGCAGAACACGGCAACGGCACCATCGAGCACGCGCAGCGAACGCTCGACTTCAATGGTGAAGTCGACGTGGCCCGGGGTATCGATGATGTTGATCCGGTACTCCGGCCAGTCCTGGTCCATTCCCTTCCAGAAACAGGTGGTGGCTGCCGAAGTGATCGTGATCCCGCGCTCCTGTTCCTGCTCCATCCAGTCCATCACGGCGTTGCCGTCATGCACTTCTCCCAGCTTGTGAGAGACACCGGTATAGAACAGGATGCGTTCGGTGGTCGTCGTCTTGCCGGCGTCGATGTGCGCCATGATGCCGATATTACGGTAGCGCTCAATGGATACTTTGCGGGACACGGTGCTAAACCTCTATTTCAATTCGGGCAATTACGAGTAACGGAAGGGTAATTACCAACGGTAATGCGAGAATGCCTTGTTGGCTTCGGCCATGCGATGGACGTCTTCACGCTTCTTGACCGCGCTGCCACGCTCTTCCATGGCTTCCATCAGCTCACCCGCCAGGCGACGCGGCATGGTGTTTTCACCACGCTTGCGCGCTGCATCGATCAGCCAGCGCATGGCCAGCGTCTGCCGACGCTTGGGCCGGACTTCCACTGGCACCTGGTAGGTTGCACCACCGACCCGGCGTGACTTGACCTCGACGGCCGGCGCCACGTGATCAAGCGCGCGCTCGATCAATTCCAGAGGCTCGGCGTGACCGCGGCTCTCCATTTCGTCAATGGCGCCGTAGACAATTTTCTCAGCCACTGACTTTTTGCCACTCTGCATCACCATGTTGATGAAGCGGGCAATCATGATATTTCCGAACTTGGGATCCGGCAGAATATCGCGCTCAAAGTTTGTTTGCTTGCGGGACATGCGTGGCTACTCTTAATTCTTGGGGCGCTTGGCGCCATACTTGGAACGACCCTGACGGCGGTCGCTGACCCCGGCAGTATCGAGGCTGCCGCGAACGGTGTGATAACGCACACCCGGCAAATCCTTGACTCGACCACCCCGGATCAGAACGACCGAGTGCTCCTGGAGGTTATGCCCTTCCCCACCGATATAGCTTGTGACTTCAAAGCCATTGGTCAGGCGAACACGAGCCACCTTGCGAAGCGCCGAGTTCGGCTTCTTTGGCGTCGTGGTGTAGACACGGGTACAAACCCCACGCTTTTGCGGAGAGGCTTCGAGCGCCGGCACATTCGACTTGTACTGCTTCGGCCGCCTTGGTTTGCGAACCAACTGATTGATCGTGGACATATTTTTTCGAGCCTTAAGATGACAAACGACAGACCCGCGAAAGCGGTCTGCCGAAGAACGGGAATTTTAAGGGGTTTGTTTGGGGCTGTCAAGGCCCGCCGGAGGCGGGACTTGACGGGGAGAGGGGAAGAGGGGGAGCGGGGAGAGGGTGGTTTGTCCTCTCTCCGCTCTTGACGCTTCCCCTCGGCATTACTCGCCCTGCTCTGCTGAGGTGTTTTCCGTCTGCTCGGCATCGGATGCTCTCAGGAGCGCGGCCAGTTCGGCCTCGGTATCCTGGGATGCTTCCCGCAATGCCTTGCGGCGCGCCAATGCGACCCGGCCTGTTCCGGCAGGGATCAGGCGACCCACAATGACGTTTTCCTTCAGGCCACGCAGGTTGTCGACCGTGCCGCGAACTGCGGCATCGGTCAGAACCCGGGTGGTTTCCTGGAAGGAAGCCGCCGAGATGAACGACTCGGTCGCAAGGGATGCCTTGGTGATCCCGAGCAGGATGCTCAGAGCCGTTGCTGGCTGCTTCTTGTCGACAGCGAGACGCTCGTTCTCTTCGCGCAGGCGAATTCTGTCGATCTGCTCACCACGCATGTACTTGCTGTCGCCGGCATCCAGGATCTCGATCTTGCGCAGCATCTGGCGAATGATGACCTCGATGTGCTTGTCGTTGATCTTCACACCCTGGAGACGATAGACGTCCTGAATCTCCTGGACCAGGTAGTCGGCCAGCCGCTCGACGCCAAGCAGGCGCAGGATGTCGTGCGGGTTTGGTTCGCCGTCGACCACCGTTTCGCCTTTTTCGACGTGTTCGCCTTCGAACACCAGCACCTGGCGCCACTTCGGAATCAGCTCCTCGTGGGCCTCGCCATGCTCGTCGGTGATGACCAGACGCTGCTTGCCCTTGGTTTCCTTGCCGAAGCTGACCACCCCCGAGGCTTCCGCGAGCAATGCACCTTCCTTGGGCTTGCGTGCCTCGAACAAGTCGGCGACTCGCGGCAGACCACCGGTGATATCGCGGGTCTTGGAGGATTCCTGCGGAATACGAGCAATGATATCGCCGACCCGGACTTCCTGGTTGTCCTTGACGTTGATGACCGCACCAGCAGGCAGGAAATACTGAGCCAGCTGTTCGGTGCCAGGAATATTCAGTGGCTTGCCCGCCTTGTCGACCAAACGAATGATCGGACGCAGGTCCTTGCCTTCGCTGCCGCGCTTTTTCGGGTCGGTGACGACCATTGAACTCAGCCCGGTGACATCATCGGTTTCTTCGGTAATCGTGACACCGCCAATGAAGTCCTGGAATGCGGCAAAACCGGCCACTTCGGAGACGATCGGGTGGGTATGCGGATCCCAGTTGGCAACGTTTTCGCCAACTTCGACCTTGTCGCCTTCCTTGGCGCTGACCAACGCACCGTACGGAATCTTGTACCGCTCCCGCTCGCGACCATGGCTGTCGATAATGGACAGCTCGCCGGAACGGGACACCGCCACCAGCTTGCCGTCGGCATTTTCGACCGACTTCAGGTTGTAGAATCGGACCGAGCCACCGGACTTGACCTCGATATGGTCAACGGCGACGGAGCGGGACGCAGCGCCACCGATATGGAAGGTCCGCATCGTGAGCTGGGTACCCGGCTCACCAATGGACTGGGCTGCAATGACGCCCACCGCTTCACCCTGGTTGACGATATGGCCACGACCCAGGTCACGCCCGTAGCAGGTTGCGCAGATGCCATGCCTGGTTTCGCAGGTAATGGCCGACCGGACAAGTACCCGGTCGACTCCTTTTTCTTCCAGGAACAGCACCCACTTTTCATCAAGCAAAGTGCCGCGTTCGCAAAGAACGTCGTCGCTGTCGGCCGCGTAGATATCCTGAGCAACAACGCGTCCCAGAATTCGCTCCCGCAGCGGCTCGACGATATCACCGCCTTCAACGATCGGCAGCATTTCCAGACCCTCTTCGGTGCCGCAATCGGTCTCGATGACAACCAGGTCCTGGGCGACGTCGACAAGACGGCGCGTGAGGTAACCGGAGTTGGCGGTCTTGAGTGCCGTATCGGCCAGTCCCTTGCGCGCGCCGTGAGTCGAGATGAAGTACTGGAGAACGTTCAGGCCTTCGCGGAAGTTGGCGGTGATGGGCGTTTCGATGATCGAGCCATCCGGCTTGGCCATCAGGCCGCGCATGCCAGCGAGCTGACGAATCTGGGCGGCAGAACCACGGGCACCGGAGTCGGCCATGATGAAGATCGAATTCATCGAATCCTCCTCGACCGAGACACCTTCGCTGTCGATGCGGGTTTCCTTGCCGATGCGGTGCATCATGGCACGGGCGACTTCCTCGTTCGTGCGCGACCAGATATCGACGACCTTGTTGTAGCGCTCGCCGGCGGTGACCACGCCAGAGGCGTACTGGTGCTGGATATCCAGCACTTCCTTCTCCGCCCTGGCAAGAATGGTCTTCTTTTCCGGCGGCACCTGGAGATCATCAAGACCAATGGAAACGCCGGCCCGGGTCGAATAGGCAAATCCGGTGTACATCAACTGGTCGGCGAAAACCACCGTCTCCTTCAGACCCAGTTTGCGATAGCACTCGTCGATCAGCTTGGAGATCTGCTTTTTCTTCAGAGTCTGATTGACCAGGTCGAATGGCATGCCGACCGGACAAATCTCCCACAACAGGGCTCGCCCAACCGTAGTCTGTCGGCGTGCAATGACCTCGGTCCGATTGCCGTCTTCATCAATTTCGGTTTCGCGGAGGCGAACCTCGACGGCAGCATGCAATTCCACCTTGCGATTGGCATAGGCGCGATGAACCTCACCGACACTGGAGAAGCTCATTCCTTCACCGGCCGCTCCGGGCAGGGAACGGGTCATGTAGTACAGGCCCAGAACGACATCCTGGGTCGGCACGATGATGGGCTCGCCATTGGCCGGCGACAGGATGTTGTTCGATGACATCATCAGGGCGCGGGCTTCAAGCTGGGCCTCCAGACTCAAGGGCACGTGCACAGCCATCTGGTCGCCATCAAAGTCAGCGTTGAACGCGGTGCAGACCAGGGGGTGGAGCTGGATGGCCTTGCCTTCGATCAATACCGGCTCGAATGCCTGAATACCCAGTCTGTGCAGGGTCGGCGCGCGGTTGAGCATGACCGGATGCTCACGAATGACCTCGTCGAGAATATCCCAGACTTCGGCCTCTTCACGTTCGACCAGTTTCTTGGCTGCCTTGATGGTCATGGCCAGGCCGCGGCGCTGGAGCTTGGAGAAGATGAACGGCTTGAACAACTCGAGCGCCATCTTCTTCGGCAAGCCGCACTCGTGCAGCTTCAGGGTCGGACCGACCACGATGACCGAACGGCCCGAATAGTCGACGCGTTTGCCGAGCAGGTTCTGGCGGAAACGCCCCTGCTTGCCCTTGATCAT
>JBLRWT010000116.1:0-6523 GCA_047921095.1 Wenzhouxiangella sp.
AGCCGACGACGTCAACCTGGTCGTCATCCTCGTCGATGCCACCGACCTGGCGCTGTTGGAGTCAGTCAGCCGTATCACCCGCGAGCAGGATGAGCAGATTCCGATCATGGCGATCATCAAGGCCGAAGACGCTCGATCGGCACTGGCAGCGGCAGTCAGCGGCGTCGAAGGTTGCGTGCTGACGACCAATCCGCGCCAGATCAAGCGCCTCGCGCTGTTCCTGGTCGAATCGGTACGTGCCCGCATTGAAGCGCGTACCGCCCTGCGCCGGCTGGAGGAAATCGAGGACCGCTATACGCTGTTGCTCGACAGCTCCAGTGAAGCCATTGCCTATATCCATGAAGGTCTGCATATCTATGCCAATCGGGCCTACCTTGAATTGTTCGAGTACGACAGCTTCGAGGACCTCGAAGGTCTTTCGATGCTGGATCTGTTATCGGCCAGCAAGGAAGTGCCAAACCTGAAGAAGGTACTGAAAGCCCTGTCGCGGGACGAAATTCCGAAAGACGCCATGCCATTGAACGCGCATCGGCAGGACGGCACCGAATTCAGGGCCATGGTGGACTTTTCTCCAGCTCGGTATGGTGGCGAGTATTGCGCCCAGATGCTCGTTCGAGTGGAAGTGACCAGCGCCGATCCGTCCCTGGCTGAGGAACTTGAGAAACTCAAATCCAGCGACATGCTGACCGGCTTGCTCAACCGCAGTGCCTTTCTCGAACAAGTGCGCACCGAAACGGAAAACCGCAAGGACACCTCGGGTTTGACCGTGCTGATGTGCAGCCTCGACGGTTACCAGGACATGCAATCAAGGCTCGGCCTCGGCGCCACCGATACGCTCATTCGCGAAGCCGCCGAATTGTTCAAGACTGCCAGTGGCGACAGCCTGGCGATGGCCCGTCTCAGTGATCATACTTTCGGCATCCTGGCCGACTGCAAAAGCCGCGAAGACGCTGAAAGCACGGCGACGAAAATCGTCGATCACTGCTCGGGACGTATCATTGATGTACGCGACACCAGCCTGAATATTTCAGCCAGCGTCGGCCTGGCCATCGCCGGCAGCGAGGTTCCCAATGCGGACCTGTTGGTGGCCCAGGCCAGTTCCGCCTTGAGCGAAGCGCTGCATGCCGGAGGTAATGCCTTTGTCCGCTATCGTCCCCGCGTTACCTCCGGTGCTGATGAAGACGACACGGCCTGGGAAGCACGCCTGCGTCATGCCCTGGACAACGACGAGTTCCGTCTGGTCACCTCCGCCATCACCAGCATGGATGATGATGGCTTCCTGATCAACGAAGTCGAGACCCGCTTGCGCAGCGAGGACAGCGATGAAGTCCTGATGCCGCAGACCTACCTGCCGGCGGCCTCGAGGATCGGCATGGCGGTCAAGCTCGACCTCGACATGATCCGGCGATTGACGCTGACCCTGTCCGAGAAGGAATCGGTGAACGACCATCACTGGCTGGTGCCGATTTCCCTGGACACCATGGGCGACTCCCAAGCCATCAGTCACCTGGTCAAGCTGTTAAGGATAAAAAGATGGACCCCGCGCACGTGATATGGGGCTTCCGCGAACCTGAAGTGCGCGAAAAACTGCGCAAGGTGCAGTCATTTATCGAAACCTTCAAGCCCACCGAGACCCGCTTCGCGCTATGCGATGTCGGGCCGGAATCCGCCGTTGAGCCCTTGCTGCGACATCTCGAGCTTGATTTTCTGCGCATGGCCCCGGAAATGATCCAGAACCTGAGCGGCAACGATACCCTGCGACAGCAGCTAGCAGACCTGGTTGGCCACGCCGACGAACACCAGGTACGCGTCATCGCGCCCAAGGTCGAGCATACCGGCGACCTGGCCACGCTGTGGCAGTTCGGCATCACCCTGGTCCAGGGCGACTTTGTGCGCGAAGAGGCGTCGGCCTAGGAGTTGTTCGCCAGGCACCACAGCCCGGCGCGGCACGGCGCCCTAATCGGTCAACGCGGCAATCCGTTCCTCGATGGGCGGGTGGCTCATCAGCAGACGCTTGATCCCGGTTCCGACGCGACCCCGGATGCCGAAGGCTTCCACCGATTCAGGCAGTTGGCTGGGGCGGTTGGCCGATTGCAGTCGACGCAAGGCCGCAGCCATGTTGGCCCGCCCTGCCAGGCTCGCACCTCCGGCGTCCGCCCGGAATTCACGCCAGCGAGAGAACGCCATCACGACCATGCTGGCGAGGACGCCGAAAATCATCTGCAGCGCAATGACCGAGATGAAGTAGCCGGGCCCGTAGCCACGTTCACTGCGAAACACGGCCCGATCTATGATCTGGCCCAGCACCCGCGACAGAACCAGCACGAAGGTATTGAGCACGCCCTGAATCAGGGCCAGGGTCACCATGTCGCCATTAGCGACGTGGCTGACTTCGTGGGCCAGCACGGCTTCAACTTCGTTGGGCTTCATGCTGCGCAACAGGCCCGTGCTGACCGCAACCAGTGAATTGTTGCGAGAGGCGCCAGTTGCGAAAGCATTGGGTTCGGGTGCATCGTAAATGGCCACATCCGGCATGCCGATACCGGCTGCGCGGGCCTGCTGCGCCACGGTGTCCACCAGCCATCGTTCCACCTGGCTGCTCGGCTGTTTGATCACGCGCGCCCCGGTCCCCTTCAACGCCAGACGTTTTGACAGGAGCAGCGAAACCACGGCTCCGCCCATGCCGAACACCAGCGCAATGATCAGGGTCACGGTCAGGTTCACATCGATCCCCTGTCGGACCAGCCAGGGCTCGAGCAAGGTCATGACAACGCCAAGCACCAGCAGGACGGCCAGGTTCGTGCCCAGAAACAGCGTTACTCTTCCCATCGATATGCCTCGTGATCAGGTGCAGCGTAAAATGGCTGCGTGATCGTCGAAATACAAGACCGTGCCATCCGATTCTGAACCAGCCAGCACCCAGCACCGTGGCCGCTTCGCGCCATCACCAACCGGACAGCTCCATTTCGGATCGCTTCTGGCCGCCACCGGCAGCTACTTGCAGGCCAAGGCGAACGGTGGTGAATGGTTGCTGCGAATCGAAGACATCGATCCGCCGCGTGAAGTGCCGGGGGCAGCCCGAGCGCAGATCGAAACCCTGCGCCTGTTCGGCATGGTGCCGGATCGGCCGGTCGTCTGGCAGAGTCGCACGGGCGCACGCCACCAGGCGGCATTGGCCATGTTGTTGCAATCAGGTCAGGCGTTCCATTGTGCATGCTCTCGCCGTGACCTCCCGGCCAATGGCGTTTATCCCGGCACCTGCCGGAACGGCATCCCAGCGGGTCGCGAAGCACGCAGCGTCCGCCTGAAGGTCGATGATCAGATCATCTACTTTAACGATGTCATCCAGGGCGAGTGCCGTCAAAATCCGGGCCGCGAATGTGGTGATTTCATCATTCGTCGTGCCGACGGCTTGATGGCCTACCAGCTCGCCGTTGTCGTCGACGACGCAGAGGCTGGCGTAAGCGAAGTCGTCAGAGGCGCCGACCTGATCGAATCAACCGGACGGCAAGTTCATGTCTACCGCTGCCTGGGACTCGAACCGCCGACCTATGCGCATCTGCCGCTGGTTGTCGACAAGGACGGACGCAAACTGAGCAAGTCCGAAGCGGATGATCCAGTGCAGCACCGACGCCGGCAAACCACCCTTCGTCTGGTCTTGCGGGCGCTGGGACACGAGCCGCCGGCTGGCTGCCAGAGCCTGGACGCGCTATGGCGCTGGGCCCTGGACCACTGGGATGTTCAGCAGGTTCCCAAAGGCCCGGTCCAGATCGGGCTTCATCCTCAGTGGCGGTGAAGCTATACTGCCGGCATGCCCAAGCCCCGTCGCAGGATCCAATGAATCCTAATTACCTGGATTTCGAACAACCGATCGCCGAGCTGGAAGCCAAGATTCGCGAGTTGCGCAACGTCGGTTCGGACAACTCCATGAATATCGAGGAGGAAATCCAGCGCCTCGAGCAAAAATGCCGAGAACGCACCCAGGCCATTTTCTCCGGCTTGAGCGAGTGGCAGGTTTCGCAGCTTGCCCGCCACCCGCAACGGCCCTATACGCTGGACTACATTCCGATGATCTTCGATCGCTTCGAAGAGCTTCATGGTGACCGCCATTACGGCGAAGACCATGCCATCGTGGCTGGACTGGCTTCGCTCGAAGGACGCGGCGTTGTCGTCATCGGCCACCAGAAGGGGGGAGACACCAAGGAAAAAGTGCACCGCAACTTCGGCATGCCGCGGCCGGAGGGCTATCGCAAGGCCCTGCGCTTGATGGAGATGGCCGGTCGGTTCAATTTGCCCGTCATTACATTTATCGATACGCCAGGCGCCTATCCTGGTGTCGGTGCCGAAGAACGTGGTCAGTCCGAAGCCATCGCCCGGAATCTTGCGGTCATGGCAAGATTGCCTGTCCCGATCATCTGCAATGTCATTGGCGAAGGCGGTTCCGGGGGTGCTCTGGCGATCGGCGTCGGCGACCGGACCAATATGCTTCAGTACAGCATCTACTCGGTCATTTCACCGGAGGGTTGCGCGTCCATTCTGTGGAAAAATGCCGACAAGGCAGAAACCGCCGCCGAAGCGCTGGGCCTGACCGCGGCCCGCCTGCGCGAGCAGAAGCTGATCGACAAGGTCATCAAGGAGCCGTTGGGCGGCGCGCACCGTTCACCACAGCAGGTTGCCGTCAAGCTCAAGGAAACCATCATTGCCCAGCTTGACCATCTGTTATCGCGTCCCGACGAACACCGTCTCGAAGAGCGCTACAGCCGTCTGATGAGCTACGGCGCCTTCGAGCACGGATGAAGCCGGCCGGTGGAGGCCCGACCTCTCGGGAGCCATCGGGGCTACTGGTGCCAGGCCACGGTCGCATCCTGGTCGCTTTCAGTGGCGGCCCTGACTCGGTCTGCCTCGCGGCCCAACTGAAAAGATCGATACTGACCAGGCCCCTCTCCTGCATCCACGTCGACCATGGCCTTGATTCACAAAGTGGTCAACGGGCAATGCAGGCTGCTGCCATTGCTCGATCCCTTGGTCTGGATTGCCTGGTTGAACGGGTTGCCGTGGATCGTGAGGGTGGCGTCGAGGCCGGCGCACGCAAGGCCCGCTATGCCGTGTTTTCCCGTTTGCTGCAAAGCGGGGAAACCTTGGTCACCGCTCATCACGCCGATGACCAGGCTGAGACGATCCTTATGCGTCTCTTGCGCGGCGCGGGTCCTGGTGGGCTCGCAGGTATCCCGCGTGAACGCGTATTCGGCCGTGGCTTGCTGGCCCGGCCGCTGCTGGATTGGACAAGGTCCGAAATCATGGCCTGGTTGGAGAACGAAGGGCTTGAATGGGTCAGCGATCCGGCCAATCGTGACCCGGCATTCGACCGGAACTTCATCCGCCACGAGATCATGCCGCGCCTGCGCGAACGATGGCCCGGGGTGGTCGGGGCCATTCGTCGAACCGGCCGTCTGAGCGAGGGTGCGGCGGACGCGGTGATCCAGACCGCCCGGCTTGACCTGGCCAACTGCCTCAGCCCGAAGCGCAAGCTCAGTCAGGACTGCCTGGCATTGCTGCCGACCTTCCGCCAGGCAGAGATGTTGCGCTACTGGTGTCGAAAGGAATCGCGGCAGCTGCCGCCAGGGGCGCAGCTTGATGAGTTTCTCAGCCAACTTGAGCACGCTGGCTCCGACCGCCAGCCAATGCTGCGCTGGGAAGGCCAGACCCTGCATGCCTACGACGGATGGCTGTGGCTTGATCAGGACCGAGCCACTCCGTACCCAGATACCTTTACCTGGACAGGGTCGGAACCATTGACGTTGCCTTCCAATATTGGCCGACTAATGCTGGCCAGTTCGGGCGCCTCGATCACCCCGCCCCTGACCGTTCGATTCGGCCAGCCTGGCGAACGCATCCGTTTGCCAAATCGTGCCCATCGTCATGCCGTCAAGAAACTGATGAGCGAAGCCGGCATCCCGCCCTGGCAACGGGCGCTTTGGCCCCGGCTGTGGCAGGATGAAAGGCTGGTCGCTGTCGGTCAGCGCTGGCTCGACGCCGAGTTCGTCAGCGAGCTGGCGGACAAGGAGCTCGAACTTGCCTGGAAGACCGACCTGTACGGCGCTGGTGCTGGGTTAGAATACATGCCATGAATGCTGAAAAATCCCGCTCTGAAGACACGGAACCTGACTTCGAATCGGCACTCAAGCAGCTGGAGCTGCTGGTCGAGCAGCTGGAGTCGGGGGATCTGGGCCTGGCCGACTCTCTGAAGCATTTCGAACGCGGCGTCAGCCTTAGCAAGCAGTGCCATGCCATGATCGACAAGGCTCGACAATCCGTTGAATTGTTGACCAACCCGGATGACGAAACCAACACGGCTGAGTTCGACGTCAGCAACGAGAATCGCGACATACCGTTCTGAAAGTCAGATTGATCCGTTCCCCCACGATCCTCCGCGTTCGTGGCACCTGGTGCAGCCAGTGTTTCTGGAGGTCGCCGCCCATCACCAGCAGGCTGCCATGCGCGGGCGTGAACTCGACCGGCTTCC
>JBLRWT010000117.1:0-6511 GCA_047921095.1 Wenzhouxiangella sp.
AGCAGGAAAATCCATGTCAAAATGATCACAGTAATCCTGGCCGCCCTGTTTCTGGCATCGCCATTGGCAGCAGAGCAGTTCGTGGAAGGTACGCACTTCGAGCGCATCGGCTCGCCGTCCAGCGCGCCGGACGACCGGGTCGAAGTCACCGAGGCCTTTGCCTATCCTTGCCCGGCCTGCCGCAACTTCCTTCCGCATATCACCAGCTGGGAGAAGAAGCAGCCGGATTACGTCGAATTCGATCGTCTGCCGATTGCTCTTCAGCAGGGCTGGGACCTCTTTGCTCGCGCTTATTACACAGCCGAGGTGATGGGGCTTGGTGAGGACGCTCACGAGGCTGTTTTCAAGGCCCTCCACGACGAGCGTCGCAACGTACGAACCTTCGCCGATATTGCAGGCATTTACAGCCAGTTCGACGTGACCACCGAATCGTTCATCAACACGTCCGAGTCGTTTGCCGTGGATTCGCGCATGCGCCGCAACCGCACTGAAACCGTACGCTACGGCGTACGCCAGACGCCTACCGTTATCGTGCAGGGAAAATGGCGCCTGTCACCCGGCGGCTTCAATTCGTACGATCAAATGCTCGAAGTGGTCGACTACCTGGTCCGTCGGGAAGCGGCTGAGCTGGGGCTGGACGAGAACAGCGCTGCGGACGAAATCGCCGCTTCTGACGATGACGGCCAGTGAACCGGTCGGCGAATAAGCACCGGTGAGTGACAGTCGCCGGCAGCTCAAGCTGCTGAGCTTCAACATCCAGGCCGGGACGACCACAGGAAACTACCGCGAGTACTTCACCAACAGCTGGCGCCAGGTGTTGCCCAACCACCAGCGAATGGCCAACCTGGATGCCATCGCCAGGCTCGTTCAGGACTACGATATTGTCGCCCTGCAGGAAGTTGACTGCGGTAGCCTGAGGTCGGGTTTTCTCAACCAGGCCAAGTACCTGGCCACACATGCCAACTTTCCCCACTGGAGCCACCAGGGCAACCGTCGCGTCGGTGTTCTGGCCCATGCTGGCAACGGTCTGCTCAGCAAGATCAAGCCGAATACCATCGCCGAGCATCGACTGCCCGGAGCGATTCCGGGGCGCGGTGCGATGCTGGTCCAGTATGGTGAAGGCTCAATGGCGCTGTGGCTGGTGATTCTGCATCTGGCGCTTGGCCGTCGCGCCCGCGCCCAGCAGTTCGCCTATGTCACCGGTCTGATTCGTGATTACCCGAACGTGGTCGTGATGGGGGATCTCAACACGGGTCCGGGCTCGCGCGAAATGCGCGATTTTTGTGATCAGGCGGGGTTGATCATTCCTGACCGTCATATCCGAACCTTCCCCTCCTGGAAGCCGCAGCGGGCCATCGACCATATCCTGGTCTCGCCTGAAATGGATGTCGCCAGCCTGGAAGTGTTGCCGGTGACCTTTTCGGATCATCGGCCGCTGGCCATGACGGTCAACCTGAACGGCGGCGTGAATCTACCAGGCCATCCGGACGGCCATCAGGATCAGGACGATTCCGAACACCCGGCGTAGCCGCTCGGCCGGAAGCCGGTGCGCGAGCGCAACGCCTGCCGGCGCGCCCATCATGCCGGCCAGGCCGATGGTCAGCAGCCCCGGCAGGTAGAGATACCCGACGCTGGCCGGCCAGATCACCTCGCCCATGCCGAGGAATACGAACCCGGCCACCCCCCCCAGGGCGATCGGCCAGCCGCAGGTCGAGGCGATGGCGACTGCCTGGACGACCGGATAGCCGTTTCGGCTCAGATAGGGCACGTTGAAGCTGCCGCCGCCGATGCCGACCATGGCCGAGATGGCCCCGATGAAAGGGCCCACTGCGAACCAGCCGCGGGGAAAGGGTGGTCGGTCTGTTCTGGCCGATGACCGGAACAAAGCCATTCGCAGGCCAATGACTGCCGCCACCACCGCAAACACCCGGGCCAGAACCACGCCGGGGATTTCCGTGGCCAGCCAGGCGCCCAGAAAGGCACCCAGGCTGCCCGCGGACGCCAGCCTGATGGCGCAAGCCCAGTCGACGCTGCCGCGCCGATCATGGAACCATATTGCGCTCGCCGAGGTCAGCAACATGGAGCCCAGTGACGTTGCCACAGCCATCGGGACGGCCGTGTCGATCGGCGCGCCGCTGGCCAGCAAGATCCAGGTCAGGGCAGGCACGATAATCAGCCCGCCGCCGATACCAAGCAGGCCGGCCAGCACCCCGGCAATCAGCCCGGTCGCCAGCAGCAGGATCAGCGTGGACAGCACTTGTCGAATCTTCTTGTTCGGCGCATCATCAACGGCATGTTGGAGTAAATTGGACAGGGATGGCAAGTCATTCGTTGAAAACCGTGCTCATGCTGAGCGTTTTGTGGTCGCCGCTGATTCTGCTCGCGCTGACCCCGACCATGCCTGTGGAAACGGATCGCGAGGCCGAGCGCCAGACCTTTCGCCAGGGCTGGCATGCGGCCTCGCGGGGCGACCAGGTTGCAACCATGGCCGCAATCCAGGCCCTCCCAGATTATCCGCTGACCCCGTATCTCGAATTCGAACTGCTGCGCCAGCGGGTTGATCGTGTCCCTGAAGTGGCCATGGAGCAGTTCCTGGCCCGCTACCGCGACTGGTCATTCAATAGCTCGCTGGAGAACACCTGGCTGCGCAGCCTCGCCCGCCGTGGCGACTACGAAGCCCTGGCACGGCATGGCAGCCAATCCAGTGATGCCGAGGTTCGTTGCCATCTGGGTCGGGCCGATCTGGCGGCCGGGCGTACCGAAGGCCTGGCCGAGCGCGCCCAGGCACTCTGGCTGGTGGGTCGATCACAAGTCTCGGCCTGTGATCCACTGTTTGCCTGGTGGCGGCGCCACGGTCACCTCAAGCCCGATGTGGCCTGGAGTCGCTTTCATCTGGCCTTGAATGCGGGCGAGGCGGGCCTGGCGCGTTACCTTCGCCGCTACCTGGACAGGGATCGGGATCATTGGGCCGACTTGTGGCTGAACATGCAGTCGCAGCCTTACCCGACCTTGCGTCAGGCTCGCCAGTGGAGCGACCACGAGCAGGCCCGCCTGATCATGCTTACCGGGCTCAAGCGTCTGGCCCGCAGCGAATGGAAGCGGGCGGATGAGATCTGGCGCCAGCTCGACAAGCGCTTCGACTGGTCGGCGGAGGATCGTCACGAAATCGAAAGAGAGATCGCCCTGTTCCGGGCGGTCGCGCTGGATGAGGGCGCGGTGGCAGCCATCGATGCATTGCCTGCCCCGGTCCTCGATCAGCAACTGCTGGAGTGGCGCGCCCGCGCCGCCATGGCGCATGGACAATGGGACGACGTGCTGACCTCGATCCAGGCCATGGACCTGGCCGGGCAAAGCCAGGCCCGCTGGCGCTACTGGCGTGGGCGTGCCCTGGCCGAAATGGAGCGGCCGGAGGCACTGATGGCCTTTGCCACTTTGGCTGCCGAGGCCAGCTATTACGGTTTCCTGGCCGCATCCAGGCTGGACCAGGACCTGACCTTGTGCAGCGAGGAGATCGAGGTCGATGCCGAGATGCAGCGTCGACTGATGCGCGATGCGGAATTCGAGCGTGCCCTGGAGCTCAACAAGGTCGGCCTCGACGGTCACGCCCGCCGGACCTGGTTCAGCATCTCGCGCCGGCTCAGTCATGCCGAACTGCGCCAGGCGGCGTTGCTGGCGGCAGGCGAGGGTTGGTACGATCGGGCCATCAGCGCCTTGGGAAATTCCGGCAGCATGCAGGCCTATCCATGGCGCTTTCCGATGGTGGAGAAAGGAAAGGTGACCAGCGCGAGCGAGCGTTGGCAGGTGGACCCGGCCCTGGTCTACGGTCTGATGCGAGCCGAGTCCGCGATGCAGTCCGATGCCCTGTCGCCGGCCGGCGCACGAGGCTTGCTGCAGTTGATGCCCGGCACGGCGAGCGCCGTCGCCCGTCGCAACAGCCTGAGCTACAACGGTATTGGCGACCTGATGAATCCGACCATCAACATCCCCCTGGGTGTTGCCCACCTGGCCGAGTTGCAGGAGCGCTACGATGGCCAGTGGATCCACGTGGCCGCAGCCTATAACGCTGGCGCTGGCGCCGTGGCCCGCTGGCTCGACTCGCGGCCGTTCAGCGATCCCGATGTCTGGCTGGAAACCCTGCCATTCTTTGAAACGCGTGACTACGTGCCGCGGGTGCTGGCCTTTGCCACCATTTACGAATGGCAACTCCAGCGCGCTCCCGGCGTGCTGCGCGGCAACATCCTGCCTGGGGCGGTCATGAATGGCCAGGGGTTTGCCTGCGAATCCTGAGCGTGGTGCGTCTTTCTCGATAGTCGTCTTGATAATCGTCTCGATAATCGTCATGCGGTTAGAATGAAGTCTTGGCAACCACAAGCGGTCGACTATGAAAGTCTTTATCCTGGGAGGGTCCGGTTTTGTCGGGGGTCACCTGGCGCGGCGCCTGTCAGCCGCAGGTCACGACATCACGATCGCGACCCGATACGCGCCAGGCGCACGCGATCTTCTTGTTGTGCCACGTACCCGGATCACCCAGTGCAATCCCCATGATCTCAATTCGCTGACGCCGGCACTCGAGGGTCACGACGTTGCGATCAACCTGGTGGGCATTCTCAACGAGCGCGGATTCGGTGGCAAAGGCTTCCGACGCGCCCATGTCGAACTGGTAGAAAAACTGCTGATCAGTTGCGAGGCGGCCCGGGTCGGGCGCTTGCTGCACATGAGTTCCCTCAATGCCGGCCAGGGTGACAGCCACTACCTGCAAACCCGTGGTGAAGCTGAAAGACTGATCAAGCAGGCGTGCAGTGCAGGGCATTTGAAAGCAACCATTTTCAGGCCATCGACGATATTCGGCCCGGACGACAGCTTTCTGAATCGGTTCTCGACCTTGCTGCGCCTGTCCCCGGTACTGCCACTGGCGCGCCCGCATGCACGGTTTGCTCCGGTGTTTGTCGGTGATGTGGCTGAAGCTTTTCTGCGCGGGCTGGAGCGCCCTGACGATAACGGTACGGTTTACGAACTATGCGGCGCGGAAGTCTGGGAACTGAAGGAGTTGGTCATCTGGTTGCGCAATCTATTGGGGTTGCGAAGATGGGTCATCGGATTGCCTGATGCGTTGGGACGGCTGCAGGGCCTGGCTTTTGACTTTGTTCCCGGCAAGCCTTTTTCCAGTGATAACTTCAAGTCGCTTCAGCTTGACAGCGTGTGTGCTGAAGATGGCATGAGCGAACTCGGCATCGATCCCTGGGGCATGTCGCAACTGGCGCCGACCTGGCTGGGCAACGGCACGCGCCAGCATCGCTACCAGACCTATCGTCGCAAGGCACGGCGCGGTCACAGTGACCAGAGCTGACAATGATCCTCGCACCGATGGGCTGACGTTTTACCAGGTCGGCGGCTCGGTCCGTGATCAATTGCTGGGGATCGATTCACCCGACCGGGATTTCGTCGTGGTCGGGGCCTCGCCGGAAGAAATGGTTCGGCGAGGCTTCAAGCCGGTCGGACGTGACTTTCCCGTCTTCATTCACCCGGACAATGGCGAGGAATACGCCCTGGCGCGCACCGAGCGCAAGTCGGGACGGGGTTACCATGGCTTCGTCTTCCACGCTGGCCCCGACGTCAGCCTGGAGGAGGATCTGGCACGGCGGGATTTGACCGTCAATGCCATGGCGCTTGACCCGGACAATCACCTGATCGACCCGTTCAATGGTCGGCTGGATCTCGAGCGCGGTGTGCTTCGACACATTTCGGATGCCTTCCGTGAAGACCCTGTGCGGGTGTTGCGATTGGCCCGCTTCGCCACTCGTTTCGATACCTTCAGAATCGCCGACGATACGCACGCACTGTCTGTCCGCATGGTCGCTGCAGGCGAAGTTGCACACCTGGTTCCGGAACGAGTCTGGCAGGAAATGAGCAAAGCCCTGATGTATCCCGCCCCCTCGCGTTTTTTCGAGGTGCTGCGCTCGGTCAGTGCGCTGAAGGTCATCCTGCCGGAAGTGGATGCCTTGTTCGGTGTGCCTCAGCCGCCGCGATATCATCCGGAAATCGACACCGGCCGCCATACCCTGATGGTGGTCGATCAGGCGGCCAGACTCAACGGCGGCCTGCCCGAACGCTTTGCCTGCCTTGTTCATGACCTGGGCAAGGCCATGACTCCGTCCGACCAGTGGCCGTCCCACCGCGGCCACGAGAAGAGCGGCCTCGGGCCTATTCGCGAGGTATGCAGTCGTCTGGCCGTCCCGAACGAATGCCGCGACCTGGCGCTGCTGGTCGCCGAATTCCACCTGCATTGCCACCGCGCCCTGGAGTTGAAACCGCAAACCGTTCTCAAATTGTTCCAGCGCCTGGATATCTTTCGTCGCCCCGATCGGCTGGAGCGCTTTCTCCTCGCCTGTGAGGCCGACCTGCGTGGCCGCGAAGGCCGTGAAGACGATGACCTTGCGGTTGCCGGCATTGATGGGCGCGTTGATCTTGTTGTTGATGTGCGCCTTGATGTGTTGCAGCTTGGTGTCGTCCT
>JBLRWT010000118.1:0-6503 GCA_047921095.1 Wenzhouxiangella sp.
CGATCAGGGCGCTCGAGCGCCATCTGTACCGCCTCGTCCGCGCTCAAGGTTCGCGGCTGGGCCTGCGCCATCGGGATCAGGGCTGCCACAGTCCAGGCGCCAAGGACCAGCCGCAGACACATTGTCGAGATGGCGCTCGATCGGCCCATGAAGATCCTATCCCGGGAGAACGGCGATCAGCACTTCGGCAACCCGGTGCAGCCAGCCAATCGATACAACACAGAAGGAAAACAGCCCGGTCACCAGCAATGCATCCAGCCAGGAACTGGCCGACGGAGGCGGTGCCAGCAGGGCCTGGACGCGTTCGGAGACAAAATCGGAGACAAAGGCCAGGCCCAGGGGTGTTGGAAGCGGCACATCCTGCCGAAGCATTTTCCTGACAGTAACGATAGTCTCGGCCACCACAAGCGGACAGCCAACAGACTCGGCAGCGGAACGATCGCAACGTTGCTCCAGCGCCAGTTCCAGATCACGCGCCAAGCGCTGGCGGGGCCCTGGCAACTGAATCCATGACAACACCCCAGCCAACAAGCGCCAGAAGACATCACGATGACGATGGTGAGCCTGCTCGTGGGCCAAAACGACCTGCAATTGCCGCGCATCGAGCCGCTCCAGCAGCGCTGTCGACAACAGCACGTGACGACGCGCCACCCCACAGGCCATGGCCACGGGCTGGTCCGCCTCGACGATGTGAAATTGACCGGCCGACCCGGACCGCCGGCTCAGACGCAGCAATGCAGCCAGTCGCCGTCGGTGTCGCCACAAGGCGGTTGCGGCTCGCCCAGCCAGCCAGGCCGCATAGCCGAGCCAAAGAACCAGCGCCGCCCACAACCAGGCGCTCTGGCCGCGATCACTCGGGTGCCATAAACAGAGATGCCAGAGGTTGTCGGCATGGCCATGGCAGGCGGCGGCCAACCAGGCCGAATCCGCAAACAGTGAAGGCACGCTCAGAGTCAGCAGAACATAGCCCAGGCCGAGCAGCGCCGGCGCCATCAACAGGCCGTAGAGAATACGCAGCCGCTGCCGCGGCGACTTGCCGGCCAGCACTCGGCGCAGGGGTCGCTCGATGCCGGCGATCAGCAGGCTTAGCGCAATGGCCATTACGAAGCCGATCACCAGGGCGAACTGCAGCAAGGGGCCGAAGCTCGTGCTCACCGCTCACCCCGCCGGGCTCGATGTTCGGCAATCATCGCCTCGATACGTTCGAGTTGGCTATCGTCTGCCCTGGCCGCCAGGTCGACGAAGGCCATCATGAGCCCATCCGAGCGCGGATCGGCGATGCGCGATATGCTGGCCTCGACCAGTCGGCCCAACAACTCACGGCGCGATACGGCCGCCGCATACCGATAGGCATGACTGACTTTCTCTCGCCGCAGCAGCGCTTTCCGAAACAACCGCTCAAGCGTCGATTGCACCGTGTTCAGGGTGATCGATCGCGAGGGGCCAACGCGCTCGTGTACGGCCTTGGCCTGGCTTGGGCCGAATTGCCATATATCTTCGAGCACGGCGATTTCCAGATCACCCAGTGCAGGGGCGTCAGCTCGGGTCAAGGCTTTACCTATCCTGTCCGGTCAGCCTGCAGTATCAAGTTGATAAAACCGATTGTCAATCGGTTTTATCACGGCATCGGCAAAGCGGTTAGACTGTGGGCGTGTTCAGACATGAGGTCAATTCACCATGAATCGTCTTTTTCTGAAGCTGGCATTGCCTGCTTTCTTGCTGTCGGTTTCGGCCATGGCCGAGACCCTGGTCTTTGAGAATGTCAGGCTGGTTGATGCCGATGGCAACACGGTCGGAGAACCCACCAGGCTGGCTGTGCGCGATGGTTTTATCGTCAAGGCTGATGTCGTCGATCAACCGGACCAGGTGATCGAAGCCGGCGGCTACCTGATCCCCGGCCTGGCCGAAATGCATGCTCACGTGCCGCCGATGCGAATTGGCGAGCAGCAGGTGCACGACACGCTGCTGCTTTACCTGGCCCACGGCATTACCACCATCCGCGGCATGCTCGGTGAAACCGGCCACCTGGTTCTTCGGCAGCAACTGGCCAACGGCGAGATTCCCGGACCGCGGCTGATCACATCCGGGCCCTCGTTCAATGGCAATTCAGTCTCCTCGCCCGACGCCGCACGAGCAATGGTGCGGGCTCAGGTTGAAGCCGGTTACGACCTGCTCAAGCTCCATCCGGGGTTATGGCCGGAAGCCTTTCAGGCCATTTCCCGGACGGCTGACAGACTGGGCATCGACTATTCCGGACACATTTCAACCGCGGTTGGGCTGGACCGGGTACTGGCCACGAACCAGGGCAGCATTGATCATCTCGATGGCTATGGCCAGAAGCTGGTGCCTGAGGACCACGAGCTTTATGGTACCGACCCGGGACTGTTCGCGATCAACCTGGTCGGCGGCATGGATGCCTCGCTGATTCCCGAGTTGGCGCGACGGACTGCCGAGGCCGGCATTGCCAACGTCCCCACCCAGAGCCTGATCGAGAACTGGGCCAGCGGCGACATCGATGCGCTGATGGCGCGCGAGTCCATGCGCTGGATTCCGGCCGAAACCGCCAGGCAATGGCGCGAACGCGCCGAGCAGATCCGCCAGCAATATCCTGAAGAAGCTGGCGAGCGGTTCGTCGACATTCGTCGCCAACTGATCGCTGCCCTGCACGAGGCCGGCGCCGTCATTCTCTTGGGCGCCGACGCACCGCAAATCCTCAACGTGCCAGGTGATGCCATCCACCACGAACTCGAAATCTACGTGGCCGCAGGAATGAGCCCGGCCGAGGCGCTGGCGACAGGCACCACGAACGTCGCCCGATACCTGGACCAACCGGCTTACGGTTGCCTGGAGGCCGGCTGCGTGGCCGATCTTGTGCTGCTGCGAGCCAACCCGCTGGCCGACATCAATCACACCCGTCAAATCGAAGGCGTCATGCGCGCCGGCCGTTGGTACGATCGAGCCAAACTGGACGAACTTCTCGAAGCCGTTGCCGAACGGGCCGGCAATTGAAAGTCATCTGCCAGACACCACCTCATGACGGACGTAAAAACCAGGCTTTTACCCTATAACAGCGATCTACGCCGACGCGATCTGGCCGATATCGAACTAGTCGTGATCCATGCAACGGAATTACCCGACCTGACAATGGCGCGAGACTACGGCAAGCGAGTTCAGTATCCGGAAAGCGGCACCGGCAACTGCGGTCACTTCTATATTGACCGCGACGGCCGCATTGAGCAATGGGTCGAACTGGACCGGGTAGCCCATCATGTCGCCGATCACAACGACAGCACCATCGGCATCGAGCTGGTCAACCTGGGCCGCTACCCCGACTGGCTCGACAGCAGCCATCAGCACTGGCAGGAAGACATGACGGATGCGCAGATAGACGCGTTGGTTCGTTTGCTTCAGTCCCTCAAGGCTGAACTACCCAACCTGACCCGGATCGCCGGTCACGACCAACTCGATACCCGCCTGGTGCCAGCCAGCGACGACGACGCAAAGAGCGTGCGCCGCAAGCTCGATCCGGGACCGGACTTTCCCTGGACCAAAGTGCTGCAGGCCAGTGGCCTTCGGCCGGAAAAGGTGAAAGGTGAAAGGTGAAAGGCTGCGTTGCGACCCTGGCTTTTGCCTTTCACCTTTTACCTTTGTGCCTTTCCCCTCCTCGGCTCCCGCAATGCCGCCGCGACGATCTCCTCGACATCCGCGCTCAAGCCCTTCTGCGCGGCAGTGCTCTTGAGCTCTTCCTGCATTTTTGCTGAGCGCGGGGCATCGTAGGCGCGCCAGCGGTTGAAGGCGGTGACCATGCGGGCGGCGACCTGGGGATTGATGCTGTCGAGTTGGCGGATGTAGCGGCCAATCAAGGCATATCCGGCGCCATCGGCGCGGTGGAAGCCCAGTGGATTGTGATGGCAGAAAGCGCCCAGCAGCGAGCGCACCTTGTTGGGATTGCGCAAACTGAATGCCGGATGATCAACAAGGGCCTTTACCGCCTCGACCGCGGCCGAGTCGGGCAATGTGGCCTGAACGGTAAACCACTTGTCCATGACCAGCGGATCGTCACCAAAGCGTTGTGAAAATTCCTCCAGGGCCGCCGAGGCGCTCTCATGTCGTTTGTGGACGAGGCAACGCAGCGCGCTGATCCGGTCCGTCATGTTGTCCGCATCGGTGAATTGCCCCCCCGCCAGGTCCAGGTCCGATGGCATCCCGCCGGCACACAGGACGGACAGAACCCGGTTCTTGAGACGTCGACGTGCGGTCGCCGGCCCGTCGCCCGACCAGGATTCTTCGGCCACCATTCGTTGACGAGCCTGGCGCAAGGGCGTCTGTAGACTCTCGCTCAGACGCCGTTGCAGACTGCGGCGAGCGCGATGAATCGACTCGACATCCACGCTACCGCGCCGCTGGGCCAGTTCGCTTTCTCCGGGCAGCACCAGCAGCTCGGCCGCCAGGGCGGGATCCTGTTCGCCTTGACCCAGGATGACGGTCCATGCCTGTTCGAGCAGTTCAGTGCTTTCCGGCAGCTTCCCACCGGCATCGATGGCCTGGTTCAGGATCCTTTCTGCCAGGCGTCGGGAGGCAAGCCAGCGATTGAACGGGTCCTGATCGTGCGCGGCCAGACGGGCCAGATCCTGCTCGGTCCAGGTGAATTCCACCTCGACCGGGGCCGAAAAATCGCGCAGCAACGATGGCAGAACTTCGGCCGACAATCCGTGAAAGCGAAACTCGGACTCGACATCGGTCAGCACGAGCAATCGGGTCTCTGGTCCGGGGCCCGCCTCACCCGCCAGGGTGACGGGCAAGGGGCGATTGTCAATATCAAGAAAGCCGATCCTGAGCGGAATCATCAGTGGGCCGAGGTTCTCGTTATCAGGGTGCTCGGGAAGGGACTGGTTGAACCTGAGAATGTACTCGCCGCGGTCTCGATCGTAATCGGCGCTGACTTCGAGACGCGGCGTGCCGACTTGACGATACCAGCGTGCGAACTGACCCAGGTCACGTTCATTGGCATCGGCCATGGCGGCCAGGAAGTCATCGCAAGTCACGGCATGGCCATCGTGGCGCTGAAAGTACAGATCGAGTCCGCGCCGAAAGCCGTCAGCACCCAGCAGCGTCTGGTACATGCGAACCACCTCGGCGCCCTTTTCATAAACGGTGGCAGTGTAGAAATTGTTGATTTCGATATAGCGCTCGGGCCGGATGGAATGAGCCATCGGTCCGGCATCCTCGGGAAACTGTCGAGCCATGAGACGGGCCACGTCATCGATGCGCTTGACTGGCCTTGAATGCAGGTCAGCGGTAAATTCCTGATCGCGGAACACCGTCAGCCCTTCCTTGAGCGTGAGCTGAAACCAGTCCTGGCATGTAACACGATTGCCGGTCCAGTTATGAAAGTACTCATGCCCGATGACAGCCTCGACCGCTTCGTAGTCAGCATCGGTGGCGGTTTCCCGGTCAGCCAGAACGTAGCGCGCATTGAAGATGTTCAGGCTCTTGTTTTCCATCGCCCCCATGTTGAAGTCGTGCGTGGCAATGATGTGGTAAACGTCGAGGTCGTACTCCAATCCGTAGCGCTGTTCATCCCAGGCCATGGCACGTTTCAGGCTCGCCATGGCGTGATCAAGCCGGCCGATATTGTCCGGCTCCGAATAGATTTTCAGCGTGACGTTGCGACCACTGGCGGTGCGGAAGTTGTCGGTGATTGCAGAGAGGTTGCCGGCAACGAGGGCAAACAGGTAACTCGGCTTTGGATACGGATCTTCCCACACGGTGAAGTGACCGCCATTATCCAGTTCGCCGGCATCGACCTGGTTGCCATTGGACAACAACAGGGGATACTGTTCAGCATTGGCCTCGAGACGTACCCGGTAGGTACTCATCACGTCGGGCCGGTCCGGAAACCAGGTGATCTTGCGAAAGCCTTCGGCCTCGCACTGGGTCAGAAGCGAACCACCTGCCGCATACAAGCCTTCAAGCGCAGTATTTTCCGAGGGGTGGATACTGACCCGCGTCATCACCCGAGCCTGGTCGGGCACATCGCCAAGGACCATGCTCTCACCGCCATGGCGGCGTTTGCTCCCGTCAAGCGGCTGGCCATCAATCTCCACATCAAGCGTCTTGAGGTTGACCCCGTACAGGCTCAGCGGTGCACGTGATTCGGTTGAGGCTGGATTGCGCCGAACATCCAGGTGCGCGGTGACCACTGTCTGATCACCGTCCAACTGGATATCCAGATCGACGTGATCGACCAGCCACGCGGGCGGTCGGTAGTCCTTGCGCAAAATCGGACGTCGGCTCTGATCAGATCGTGCTGCCATGAAATCTCCTGGTGCGGTCCTGGTGACCCGGGACGTTCGGCACGGCAAACGCTGCCGGAACGGCTTCAAGCCAGCTATTATAGGAAATATGAACGACAGCCACCTTTCCCCGGCCAATGTCGTCCGGGCGCAGCAACTGATCGCTGGTCAGGTCGAGACCACACCCGTCATGTCCTCCCCGCGCAT
>JBLRWT010000119.1:0-6454 GCA_047921095.1 Wenzhouxiangella sp.
TTGTCGTCGCCCAATTCGGAGGCCTTGAACCAGGTAGCGCCGTCTTTCTGGTACAACCACCCAGCCTTCTCCAGTCGGGCAATCGCTCGTTTCAGCGCGCCCGAGCTTTCAAGCTCGCGCTCGGAGAACCAGCGATCGAACCGCACCCCGAACTCGTCGAGATCTTCGCGGATATCCGACACCATGGCCTCCAGCGCAGCGCCGAAGCAGGCTTCGTAGCCGGCATCGCCCAGCAACTCGCGGGCGCGTCCGATCAAGGCATCGATGTACTTCTCCGAATCGTCTTGCTCACCTTCAGCCGGCAGACCGGCAACGACCACCCGGCCGGGATGCCGCAACTCGTCACCGTGACGACTGCGAACCTCGCGAGCGATCTCGTAGATGTACTCGCCCCGATAACCATTGGCCGGAAAACTTACACGCTCACCGGCCAGTTCGAGGTAGCGCAGCCAGACCGATACGGCCAGGATATCCATTTGACGACCATGGTCGTTGACATAGTATTCGCGCTGGACGCGATGACCGGCCGCAGCGAGAATCGCGGCCAGGCTGGCGCCATAGGCCGCGCCGCGTCCGTGACCCACATGCAGCGGTCCGGTTGGATTGGCGCTCACGTACTCGGCCAGGATATCTTCACGGCTGCCGGTTGGCGCCCGACCGTAATGTTCACCTTCCGTCAGCACATCGCGAACGACCATTCGCAAGTAGTGCGGACTGGCATGAAAGTTGAGAAACCCGGGTCCGGCGATTTCGACTTTTTTCACACGCTTCGAGGATGGCAGGCGCTGACTGATCTTCTCGGCAAGATCACGCGGTTTCAATCCGTTCTCTTTTGCCAGTACCAGGGCGATGTTGCAGGCATAGTCACCGTGTTCGCGCTCACGCGTCCGCTCCACGTGCACTCGCAGATCGGAATCGAACGTCACTGTGCCGTCACGCTTGAGGTAGCCCAATGCCTGGCCGATCAGTTCTTCAATATGCGCGCGCATCGTTTCCCACTATCGTTTCTGCTATCCGAAGTCAGGCGCTATTGTAACGGCGATAGCAATCGGGATTGACAAAACGATTATCCACAGGGCTTGTGGATAAGTGTGTGGGCAAATCGGTGGCAAGGCGCCTCAAGCGCTACAATACGGGTCGCCGCCACAATTTGGTTGATTTTTAGTCGATCCGATAAGCCGTTGTTAATCAATATGTTACGGTGGATACTGGAATCTCGAGTGAAGCAGTGAATGGTAAGCCACTGTTTCCGTGAAGACCGCCTCGAAATGTGCATAAATATCCTGGACCAGAAGCCATGACAACGCCTCGAAGCTATCTTGATCATCAACCCGTTGTCGGCCAGCGTGTCTGGCTGGACCCGGATGCCACGGTCATCGGCGCCGTCACCCTGGGCGACGATGTGTCGATCTGGCCGCGTACCGTGCTGCGCGGAGACGTGAACTCGATCACCATTGGCGACCGCACCAATATCCAGGATGGCACCATTTGCCACGTGGCCCATGACGGGCCTTTCAGCCCTGGCGGCTTTCCGCTGGTTCTGGGGGAAGACATCACCGTGGGGCATGCTGCCGTACTCCACGCCTGCACCATCGGTCATCGCTGCCTGATCGGCATGGGTGCGCTGGTCATGGACGGGGCTGTAATCGAAGACGATGTCATGCTGGCCGCCGGCAGCCTGGTCAGCCCCGGCAAGCACCTAGAGTCCGGCTGGCTCTACCGCGGCCGACCGGCCGAGCCGGTGCGCGAGCTGACAGCCAAGGAACTGGAAATGCTGCGCTACTCGGCCGCGCATTACGTGCGGCTCAAAGATCGATATCTGGAAGGATAAAGGGGAAGAGGGGGAGACGGAAGACGGGAGAGGGAAAAGAATTGGCGCCGTGCCCTCTTCCCTCTTCCCTCTCCCCCTCTCCCGCCTTTTCAGATCCCGTTCAATACCCAGGCTGAGGAGTGATGCTGAAGAATGGTCCATTCTCCTTCAGGCCGACCAAACACGAACGTAAAACGGGTCCGTGCCTTGATTTCATCCTGGTCGGGCTTGTCCTGCCAGGTGAAGATGTAATGACCGGCAGCCAGCACCATATCGCCGTAGGCGCGGAGACGAAGGTTCCCGATCGAGGCCTCGATCCTGGTTCGATCCAGAAAGCGCTGGAAATAGTCCAGCACTTCGACCGGCTCGTCGCGCACGTGGGAAGCGAGCGTGCCCCAGAACTGGGCGGTTGGGTGATAGAGCGCTGCAACGCCGACAGCGTCTCGCTGCCCGACCAGATTGACCCATTCATCAAGCAAGGCGCGAACTTCTGTTTCCTGTTCAATCATATTTTTCGTACACTGGTGACTTTTGTTGCCATATTGTACAGGGAGACCACTCGATGGCCGAAGTGCCAAGTCTTGCCGCCAATGATCTTGATATGCCCGCGCTGGGCTTTGGCACGTTTGAACTGGATGGGGAGACCGTTCAGCGTATCTTGCCAACCGCGCTGGAACTGGGCTATCGCCATGTTGACACGGCCCAGATCTATGGCAACGAGGCGGATGTCGGCAAGGCACTTGCTGAATCCGGCGTGCCGCGCGAGGAGTTGTTCGTCACCACAAAAGTGTGGGTGGACAAGTTTGACCCTGCCGATTTGATCGACTCGGTCCACCAGAGCATCGAACGTCTTCGCTGTGAGCGTCTGGACCTGTTGTTGCTGCACTGGCCCGTCTTCGGCGGCAAGGGCATGAACCCGACGCTCGAAGCGCTGATGCGAGCGCGCGCGGAAGGATTGACCCGGCACATCGGAATCAGCAACTTCAACATCGCCCAGACCGAACGCGCAGTCAACTTCTGCGGTGAGGGCGAGCTTGCGACCAACCAGGTCGAGTACCACGTCTACCTGGGCCAGGAACGCCTGCGGCGGGTTCTCGGCAGCTTCAACCTGGTTCTGACTGCCTACATGCCGCTGGCCAAGGCACAGGTCGACAACGATCCCGTTCTATGGGAAATCGGATCTCAATACGGCAAAACGGCACCACAAGTGGCATTGCGGTGGCTGATCGAGCAGGATCGGGTGGCGGCCATCCCGGCGACCTCCAATCCGCACCATGCCAAGGCCAACATCGAAATCTTCAACTTCAGCCTGAGCGAAGAAGACCGCGAACGGATTGCGCTGCTTCCCAAGGGTCGGCGCATCTGCACACCGGAACCGTTGTCTCCGGATTGGGATGACTGAACCCGCGGGGCGGGTTCAGGTGAAAGGCGCAAAGGTAAAAGGTGAAAGGGGTAGGTCGGGGTTGCATCCCCGACGGTGTTTCAGGGCAGGATCTGAACGCCGGTGGTGATGAGACGGTATTCGAAGGTTCGTTCAAGTACCTCCGGGTCGGCACCATCGTCTTCGACCTAATGGCGGGCGTGGCCTGCTGAGATTTCGACTTTTTCCAGTTCGCCGTAAGCCAGGGCCGGGCCGCGAGCATCGGCCGGCAATGCGAAGGCGTGATCGCGGACCATGATGCGCAGTATGTCGCCATTGTCTTCGAACACCGCCCAGCAGCCGCGGTTGGTGCACACGTCGGTGATTCTGCCGCCGACCAGCAACTGACGCCCTACCCAGTCCTCCGGCGCGGCCATGATGGTCGCCACACCGATGGCGTTGTCGGCGTGGGCTGGCGAGGTGCCGAACCATTCAGCAGCGGCGGCCGGCGTGGCGACCAGCAATAGGCCCAGGATCAATGCCAGCGGTCGGGTCATTTCAGTTGCCCTTTTTCGATTGATTTGACGATGCCGGTCAGCAGGTCGACCGGCATGGGGAAGATGATGGTTGAATTCTGCTCTCCGCCAATCTCGGTCAGGGTCTGCATGTAGCGCAACTGCATGGCGCCCGGGGCCTCGGCCAGTTCGGTAGCGGCCTCGACCAGCTTCTTGGCGGCCTCCTGCTCACCGGCAGCATGAATCACCTTGGCGCGCCGCTGACGCTCGGCTTCAGCCTGCTTGGCAATGGCTCGGATCATGGATTCGTCCAGGTCCACGTGCTTGATCTCGACGTTGGCGACCTTCACCCCCCAGGCGTCGGTCTGGCGATCGAGAATCGTTTGGATGTCGATATTCAATTTGTCGCGCTCGGCCAGCATTTCGTCCAGCTCGTGCTTGCCCAGAACGGACCGCAACGTGGTCTGGGCGAGCTGGCTGGTGGCATCCATGAACCGCTCGACATTGATGATCGCCTTTTGCGGGTCAACCACCTTGTAATAGATGACCGCATTGACCTTGACCGAGACGTTGTCATACGAAATGACATCCTGGGTGGGGACATCCATGACGATGGTGCGCAGATCCACCCGGACCATTTGCTGAACGAACGGAATCACGATGATCAGCCCCGGGCCCTTGACCGCGTAGAATCGCCCGAGGGTGAAGATGACGCCGCGCTCGTATTCGCGCAAAATCTTGATCGTGTTGGCGATCAGCATCACCAGAACCACGATGATGGTGACCAGGAAGTAGAACGTGTTACCTGTCATGATTGCTCTCCTTTGCTTGCCAGTGGGCGAACGTGCAGGGTCAGGCCCTCGACGGCCAGGATCTGGACCTGTTCGCCGCGCGCGACAGGCTGCTCGCTACGAGCGCCCCAGATCTCTCCGGCGACGTGAACCCGCCCCTGGCCATCAACGAAATCGGAAATCGATTCGGCATGCTGTCCCACCAGCACTTCCACCCCGCTGACCTTCGGGTTCTTGTGCGATCGGGCAGCCAGGTAGATGACGGCGAAAAAGACCAGGGCCGAAGTCATCCCCATGGCGGCAATCAAGCCGGTGTTGATGGCCAGGCCGGGCACGTCGGTGTCCATGAGGATGATCGATCCGAAGGTGACGGCCAGCACGCCGCCAATGCCAAGTATGCCGAACGAGGGCACAAACAATTCCACGGCGATCAGGGCAAAGCCCAGGATGATCAGCGCCAGGCCGGCGAAATTGACCGGCAGGATCTGAAACGCATACAGGGCCAGCAACAGGCAGATGCCGCCCACCACGCCGGGCACCAGCGCGCCGGGGTTGTAGCCTTCCAGGATCAGGCCATAGATTCCGATCATCATCAGAATATAGGCCAATGACGGATTGGTGATGACGGCAAGCAGCTGGTTACGCCAGTCCGGTTCCAGTTCTTCGATGCGAAGGTCCATGGTCTCCAGTGTCAGGGACCGTGTCGCCAGTTGAACTTCCTGTCCGTCGACCGCTCCGAGCAGCGCCTGGATGCTGTCGACGCGAAAATCGATCACGTTCAATTCCAGCGCGTCGGTCGAGGTCAGGCTGACTGCCTCGCGAACCGCCCGTTCAGCCCATTCGGCATTCCGGCCGTGACGCTCGGCCAGTCCGCGAATGTAGGCTACGGCGTCCTCGACGACTTTTCGTTCTGTTGCCGTGCCTGGCGGCTCCTCAACCGGCCGATCGGTTTCCTCTTCCGCATCCTCTTCGTCGTTCGCAACAGCATCACGCGCGCGCTCGGCGGGCGTTCGGGGCCGGTCGGCCTGTTCGCCCCCGCCAATCTGGACCGGCGTGGCGGCGCCAAGGTTGGTCGAAGGCGCCATGGCGGCAATATGGCTGGCGTAGAGAATATAGGTGCCGGCACTGGCTGCCCGGGCACCCGGTGGGCCGACCCAGGTGGCAACAGCCACATCGGCGTTGAGGATCTTGGTGATCATGTCGCGCATGGACGCGTCGAGCCCGCCCGGCGTGTCCATGCGCAACACGACGATCTGACTGCCGTCCTGCTCGGCCTGTTCGATGCCTCTGATCACGTAGTCCCGGGTGGCTGGCCCGATGGCACCCTGGATGTCGAGCACGTAGACGACACGATCGTTTGCCCGGGGGGCGGGCAAAGCCAGCAATGCCAGGCTCAGCAAAATCATCGCCAGCCCAAAATAGCGCCAGGACAGTGATGTTGCTGACGTTGCCAGACTGTTCCTGTTCATACGAACACAGTAAAGCCAAAAATGCCGCGGGGCAACATGCGAGCGAATGATCGGGGCATTAAAAAGCCCGGTCGGGGTCCCGACCGGGCCTGAAGTCACCTTCTTTATTGGGTGCTCAATCTTCTGGAAGAGAAGAAGTAATGAATCAAATATCGTGGGACTATCGTACTGCGTCGGGACTGGCGATAACACCCCGACGGTTTCACTGTGGAATCGAAAAAGAGTGACCGGCGCCAAGCTTCAGGGATTCAGCGCGGGAAAATCAGCGACCGAGTTACACTAGGAACCTGATTCATACCGGAGCTGACGGCTATGCCCAGCAACGATCAACTCGACCAACTTCGCCTGGACACCAACGAACTGGTGATCGAACAGACCATCACCGACCGCAGGGTCGGCAGCATTCGAAAACTTATTCCGATCAAGAGTGATGGTGAGCCCGACCCGGCTCGTCAGATTCAGTTTATTGGCCAGTCGCAGATCATGACTCCGGCCGGCCCACTGCCGAT
>JBLRWT010000120.1:0-6430 GCA_047921095.1 Wenzhouxiangella sp.
AGTGGGTTGACCTTGTCGGGATCGAGTTCGGTGGTGCGAATGACCGCCAGGGCCTGGGCGGCGAAGGCTTCGTTGAGTTCGATCCAGTCCAGATCATTCTTGCTGATGCCTGACTGCTTGAGCACCTTCGGGATCGCCTCGATCGGGCCGATGCCCATGATTTCGGTCGGTACACCGGCAACCGAAAAGCCGCGGAATACCGCCAGCGGGGTCAGGTTGAGTTCCTTGAGGACACGCTCGGAAACCAGGATCAAGGCGCCTGCGCCGTCGGACATCTGCGAACTGGTTCCGGCCGTGACGGTGCCCTTGGCATCGAACACGGTACGCAATTTGCCGAGCGCTTCCGGCGTGGTATCGCGACGTGGACCTTCGTCGGTGTCGACCACGGTTTCGATTTCGCGGACCTGGCCGGTGCGTGGATCCGGTACCCGGCTGGTCACGGTGACCGGACGGATCTCGGTGAACTCACCGCCATCGATGGCGGCAATCGCCTTCTGGTGCGACCGCCACGCAAACTGGTCCTGGTCTTCGCGACTGACCTTCCACTGGCGGGCCACGTTTTCGGCGGTGATGCCCATGCCGTAGGCGATGCCGACGTTGTCGTCGGAAAAGACGCGCGGGTTCATGGCGACCTTGTGGCCCATCATCGGCACCATGGTCATGGTTTCGGTGCCGGCGGCGATCATGACGTCGGCCTCACCAAGGCGAATGCGATCGGCGGCCATGGCAATGGTCTGCAACCCGGATGAGCAGAAGCGGTTGACGGTGACGCCCGGAACGGTGTCGGGCAGGCCGGCCAGCAGCAGGCCGATGCGGGCGACGTTCATGCCTTGCTCGGCCTCGGGCATGGCGCAGCCGACGATCACGTCCTCGACCCGGGCCGGATCAAGTTCGGGCACCTCGGCCAGCGCGGCTCTCAAGGCATGGGCCAGCAGGTCGTCCGGCCGGAAGTTGCGAAAGCCGCCCTTGAAGGCCCGGGCGACGGGGGTGCGGACGGCGGAAACGATGTATGCGTTGGTCATTGGTCAGTCCTTGTCAAATTTAGTGGGGGAAAGGGAAACGGGAAAAGGGTAGGGTCCTCTTCCTTCGTCCATCTATTCCTCATCCGTCGCTCCGTCAGTTCCTCAGCGGCTTGCCGGTCTTCAGCATGTGGCCGATACGTTCCTGTGATTTCGGCATCGCGGCCAGCGCCATGAAGTGTTCAAGCTCCAGGTGATGCAGCCAGTCTTCGTTGACTGGCGTGCCGCGGTCGATGTCGCCGCCGCACAGGACGGTCGCGATGCGGGTGCCGATCTCGAAGTCGTACTCGGAGATGAAGTGGCCTTCGAGCATGTTGACCAGCAGCATCTTGAGCGTGGCGATGCCGACGTCGCCGGCAGCCGGGATGGTGCGTCCGGCGTGCTCTGGGGTATAGCCAGCAGCCGCAAGAGCCCGGACCTGGTAGTGGGCGGCATGAAGCAGTTCATGTTCATGCAGAACGATCTGGTCTTGCTGGCGCAGGTAGCCCATGTCGCGCGCTTCCATGGCAGAACCCGAAACCTGGCCCATGGCGACCTGCTTGTAGCGTTTTTCCAGCAGCGGCCAGGTATCGCCGGCGGCGGTATCGGCATTGATCTGCATGGCCAGGGTCGCCAGTCCGCCACCGCCGGGCACCAACCCGACACCGGCTTCGACCAGGCCCATGTAGCTTTCCAGGTGTGCAACCCGGCGGCTGGCGTGCATGGCCAGTTCCAGTCCACCGCCCAGGGCCAGGCCGCGCATCGCGGCCACAGAAGGTGCGGTGGAATAACGCATGCGCAGGTTGACGGCCTGGAAGCCGCCGACCAGCTTGCGCACACTGTCGTAATCGCCCTGGTGGATGGCGTCTGCCGCGGCCTTGAGGTTGGCGCCGGCGGAAAACGGTCCTTTCGGCTGCCAGATCACCAGGCCTTCGAAGTCACTTTCGGCCCGGTCCAGCGCGGCATTCAGGCCGTCGACCACGCCGTTGTCGACCACGCCCATCTTCGTCTTCAGACTGGCGATCAAAACATCGTCATGCAGTGTCCAGAGGCGGATCGCATCGGTTTCGTGAACAGTTGTGCCGTTCTCGGTACGCTCGCCCAGCAGGCGCACCGGCTGGTACTGGCGCTGGTAGACCGGCAGATCCGGGCGCGGACTGACCGAGTTGTCCGAGGCCGAATAGGAGCCATCCGGGCCGTGTGCGCCGTCGATTTCACCGACCCAACCGGGCAGGGCAGCGTCGACGCCGGTCTTGCCGGCCTCGATATCGGCCTGGATCAGGTTGGCAACATTCTTCCAGCCAGCGGCCTGCCATTGTTCGAACGGCCCGGCATTCCAGCCATAGCCCCAGCGCATGGCCAGGTCGATTTCACGCGCGCTTTCGGCAATTTCTGCCAGGTGATAGGCGCAGTAATGAAACAGGTCGCGGTGAATGGCCCACAGAAATTCGGTTTCCGGGTACTCGCACTTGGCCAGTTCGGCCAGCTTTTCACCGGGGTTCCTGATCGCGAGGATGGCCTTGACCTCGTCGCGTACGCTGTAATCGGTGGCGCGGTAATCGCCGCTTTCCGGATCGAAGACCTTGATGTCACGGCCTTCCTTTTTGAACACGCCGGCGCCCGCCTTCTGACCCAGTGCACCGGCCTCGACCAGCCTGGCCAGCCAACTCGGCGCCTGGTACAGGCTGTGCCAGGGGTCATCGCCAAGCTTGGCATCCATGGTCTTGATGACATTGGCCATGGTGTCCAGACCGACCACGTCGGCCAGGCGGAAGGTGGCGCTTTTCGGTCTGCCGATGGCCGGGCCGGTCAGGGCGTCGACGGTGTCGAATCCCAGCCCCAGGCGCTGGGCGTGGTGCATGGTCGACCACATGGTGAATACACCGACCCGGTTGGCAATGAAGTTTGCCGTGTCGCGGGCGCGCACCACACCCTTGCCCAGGGTGCGGGTCAGAAAGTCTTCCAGTTGGTCGAGAATCGCGGCATCGGTGCCCTGGTGCGGAATCAATTCAACCAGGTGCATGTAGCGTGGCGGGTTGAAAAAATGCACGCCGCAGAAGCGACTGCGCAAAGCTTCGGGAACGACACCGGCCAGCTCGTTGATCGACAGGCCGGAGGTGTTGCTGGCAAAGATGGCGTTCTTGGCGATGTGCGGACCGATCTTTTCGTACAGGTCGCGCTTGATGTCCATGCGCTCGACGATTGCCTCGATGATGAAGTCACAATCGGCCAGTTTTTCCAGGTCGTCTTCGAAATTGCGCGGCTCGATGAACTGCGCCAGGTCGTTTCGCGCCAGCGGTGCCGGTTTCAGTTTTGCCAGGTTCTGACGACCCTGGTCGGCGATCTTGCTGCGCTTCTTGTCGTCGGAGGGCAGATCGAACAAGTCGACGGGGATGCCGGCCGCGGTCAGGTGAGCCGCAATCTGTGCCCCCATCACCCCGGCCCCGAGAACAGCAGCCCGACGTACGCGAAGTTTGTGATCAGTCATGAATAAGTCCTTGGTTTTTTAAAAATGCAATCAACCGGGGTGGGGCGCATGACCATCATTGGTGGCGGTGCCCGACCCGATTCCGGTTGGTGATATCAGTTCGTCAACCAGCCGCAGCCATCGGCTGCTGACTGGCCTGCGGGCCAGCGATCTCTTCGGCTGTGAACTCGTCGACCGCAATCACCCGGTTCGATAATTGCTGCGCAAGACGCAAGTCGGCCGCCTGTTCTTCCGTGATCACGCCGGCTTCCATGGCTTTCCTGGCCAGGGCATCGACATTGACCGGAGAGGGCACGGTCTTGAACGCGTTGCGAATCGCGTGCTCGGCCGGTTCGGCCTTGAGCACGGCGTCGAACGCTTGCAATACGATGCCGGTGCCATCGTCGGTTTTCGACATGTAGGTGCCGGCAATCAGGCGCTCGCGCATGGGTGATTTCTCCATCATCTGGCGTGCGATGCGGTGACCGGCGCGGTCGTCGCTGACACCGTGACGGCGGCCGAACGGGAAGCATAAGGCGCGCAGTACCGGTCCCAGGGGCGCGATCGGGAAATTGCGGAATACGCCGTGCAGCGCCTCTTCGACCTGGTGCAGGCTGTCTTCGACAGCAAAACGCATCACGTCGAGATCCTCGGCCGGCCGGCCGTCATCCTCGAAGCGGCGCAGGCTGGTCGAGGCCATGTAGAGATGGGCCAGGGCGTCGGCGAAGCGGCCCGAAAGTTTCTCGGCAAACTTGAACTTGCCGCCCAGGATCAACAGGGAAAGATCAGCGGTGAGGGTAAAGGCCGACGAGAGTCGGTTGATACGACGGTAGTAGCGCGCCGTCGGCCCGGAAACCGGGCTGGCACTGAGCAGGCCGCCGGTCAGCCCCAGGATCGGCGCGCGGACGGTATTGGAGATCAGGAACCCGGCATGACCCCACAGGGCATTGTCGAAGCCTGTGAGATCGTTCTCCTGCGCTGCGAGCATTTCCTTGAGCAGGTACGGGTGGCAGCGAATCGCGCCCTGGCCGAAAACGATCATCGATCGGGTCAGGATATTGGCGCCCTCCACGGTGATCGAAACCGGCACGGCCTGGTAGCCGAGCGACAGATAATTGCCGGGCCCTTCGACCACGGCCTTGCCGCCGTGAACGTCCATGGCATCGATGACCACCCGACGGTTGGCTTCGGTCAGGTAGGCCTTGAGGATTGCGGAAAGCACGACCGGCTTGTGGCCGCTGTCCAGAGCGCTCAGGGTAATCTTGTGCGCCGCTTCCATGCGGTAGGCTTCGCCGCCGATGCGGGCCAGCGGTTCTTCGATGCCTTCGAAGTAGCCGATTGGCTGCTTGAACTGGTAGCGGATGCGCGCGTAGGCGCCGGTCATCATGGTGGCCAGCTTGCCGCCGGCAACCGCTTGAGAGGGCAGGGAGATGGCGCGACCAGCCGACAGGCAGTGCATCAGCATGCTCCAGCCCTGGCCGATGCGTTCGCGCCCACCGATCACCCAGTCCATGGGAATGAAGATGTCCTTGCCCCGGGTCGGGCCATTCAGAAATACGCTGCCACCGGGCAGGTGACGGTTACCGATCTCCACGCCGGGCGTCGAGGTCGGAATCAGGGCGCAGCTGATCCCCAGGTGTTCCTTGTCTCCGAGCAGGCCGTCCGGATCGCGGGTCTTGAATGCCAGGCCGAGTACGGTGGCGATTGGCGCGAGCGTGATGTAGCGCTTGTCCCAGGAAACGCTCAGGCCCAGCACTTCCTTGCCGTCGATCGTCTTCATGCACACCACGCCCTCGTCGGGCATCGATGCGGCATCGGAGCCGGCCAGTGGCGAGGTCAGGGCAAAGCAGGGAATTTCGTCACCCTTGGCTAGACGCGGCAAATAATGGTCCTTCTGGGCATCGGTGCCGAAATGCATCAGCAACTCACCCGGGCCGAGCGAATTCGGCACCATCACGCTGACGGCCGCGGTCAGGCTGCGAGTGGAGATCTTGGTCACTACCGCGGCATTAGCCTGGGCCGAAAACTCCAGGCCGCCGTACTGGCGAGGGATGATCATGCTCAGAAAGCGCTTTTCAAGTATGAATTTCCATACTTCGGGCGGCAGATCCTTGAGTTCGCGATTGATTTTCCAGTCATCGAGCATGGCGCATAACTCATCGACCGGACCATCGACAAACGCTTGTTCTTCCTCGCTCAGGCCGGGCTTGGGCGTCTCAAACAGGGTCTTCCAGCGCGGTCGGCCGGAGAACAGCTCCGCATCCCACCACACCGTGCCGGCCTCGAGCGCCTCCCTCTCGGTCGCCGACATGGCCGGCAAGACCGTCTTGAACCAGTTGAACAGTGGTTTGGACAGCAACACCCGCCGCAGTGGCGTGATTGCCATCAGCACCAGAACCACCGTGGTCAGGATGAACAGCACGTCAACCGGCCAGGCGACCGGGGTCCAGAGCGCAGTCGATACGGTGACGATCGCTGCAAGGACCGCAGCCAGCCACAGCGGGGCACGAAACCAGGCCAGGGTCAGCAGGCCAACGATCAGGATGGCGAGGAACAAGAGGGTCATCGGGCTATCTCCAGGGTGCGCGTGGCACCGGAATGAGTACGGGAATCGACGGTGCCGCGAAGACCTGCCGCGGCAAACTGGACCAGGTCGGATGCGATCGACTGGGCGTCTTTCAGATGGGACTCTGCCATGGTGTACGTCAGCGCCCCGACAATGAAATCAAGCTGGCGGCGGAGCTGCTCTGGGTCGGCGCCGGGCAGGGCGGCGGCAATGGCGTCGGCGAACCGGCGCATGACATGGGCGTATTCGGCGCTGAGCGCCCGGTGCAATTGGTCGTCCTGGTCGGCAAAGGCGCGCATCAGGATGCGCATGAAGCGGTGGCCTTCATCATCGCTGCCGTGGGTGAATGCCATGGCCGGAAAGACGAAGGCATCGAGAACAACTTCAAGCGCGGGCGCC
>JBLRWT010000121.1:0-6409 GCA_047921095.1 Wenzhouxiangella sp.
CCACCACGATCGAGACCAGCGTGCCGACGTGGACCACCAGGTTGAAGAGGATCATCTCCGGACTGGCCGGATCCGGGATGGCATGGCCCTGACGGATCAGCCAATGTTCGGCCAGCACCATGTGGGCGGTCGACGAGACCGGCAAGAACATGAAAATGCCCTGGATGATGCCCAGGATTGCCGCGATCCAGATAGCCATGGTAGCCCGGTGGTCAGGAGACAGGGACGGGCAAGATAACCCGTAACCCGTAACCCGTAAACCGGAAACCGACCCTACTTCTTCTTCGCCCGCGGATGGGTTTCGTCATAAACCTTGGCCAGATGCTGGAAATCGAGATGGGTGTAGATCTGGGTCGTCGAGAGATTGGCGTGTCCGAGCAACTCCTGCACCGCGCGCAGATCACCGGAAGATTCCAGGATGTGAGAGGCGAACGAATGGCGCAGTTGGTGAGGATGCACGCTCTGGTCCAGCCCCTGGCGCTCGGACCAGTAGGCGACCCGTTTCTGGATGGCGCGCACGCCCAGCGGCCGGCCCTTGAGACTGGTGAATATGCGTGGTTGATCAACATTGACCATGGCGCGGTGTATCGTACGCCAGCGGTCCAGAGCGGCAAGCGCGTGACGCCCCACCGGGACCAGACGTTCGCGGTTGCCCTTGCCGGTGACCCGCACCAGGCCTTCGGTCAAATCAAGACGCGGCCAGGTCAGCCCGGCCAATTCGCTGACGCGCAGGCCTGAGGCATAAAAGAGTTCCAGCATCGCCCGATCGCGGGTGGCCAGTTCGTTTTCTTCCGGAATGTTCAGCAGGGCCAGCACCTGGTCGATATCCAGCGGGCGCGGCAACCGTCGACGCACCTTGGGCGCCCGAACGCCGTGGCCCGGGTCGTGGTGCATGATGTGTTCGCGTCTGAGGTACTTGAACAGGCGACGCAGAGCCGACAGGCAGCGCTGGATGCTGCGCGGGTTCAGGCCGCGTCGGTGTTCGGCTGCCGCATAGGCGCGGATATCGGCTTCGGTCAGCTTGTCGGGTTCATTGATCTCGCGCTTGTCGCACCAGCTCAAGAAACGGCGCAGGTCGCGACTGTAGGCATCAAGCGTGGCCGGGCTGAAGCCGACTTCATGGGCGGCATGTTCAAGAAAGGCCGCGACTGCCGATTCCAGCGGTCGGGCGGCGTTTTTGTCAGGCGCGCTTGCGATGTTCGGCTCCCGGCTGCTGCAGCCGGTAGCGGACAGTGGCGCCAAGCAGTTCGAGGAACAGCGTCCCCATGCCGGGATGAAATCGCTCGACGGCCTTGGAGCCAATGGCCAGAACGCCGATGTCGGCAATGGGCATCAGCGCGGCCGAACCCAGGTTTTCGGCCTGGTCGCCGAAAAGGAAATCCAGCTTCTGGCGGGTCAACCGACCGCATTCGGTGCGGCCCTGGTCCAGGATCTGGATCAGCCACTCGGGGTGTTCGTCGTCGAGGACACCGACTGCGGGAGCCGAATCGAGTTCGGGATGGGCCGCCAGCAGGTGCAGGCGAACGCTGTCGGCCTGGAAATCCGCGCCAAGCTTTTCCAGTAACTGCTCGATGAACGCGTTCGGCGAATCGGCAGTCATCAGTTCCAGGGTAAGCTGGTGCAGGCGCTGCATCAGGCGTTCATTCTCTCCGGCGATACCAGCCAGCGCCTTGAGCTTTTCGTTCAAAACTCGATTGTCCTCGCGCAGCCGCTCGACCTGGCGTTCGATCAGGGAGGCGGTGCCGGCACCGTGGGGCAAGTTCATGTGATCAAGCAATTCAGGCTGCTTGATGAACAGGTCGGGGTGGGCCTTGAGCCAATCGATGACTTCGGTTTTCTTGGTCATGCAGGGTTCTTCGGTTCCATCAGGTTCTGGTCCAATAATCCTTCGAAAACCCGGCGCGCCGGGCCGGCCATGGAAATCGGCTGATTCGTGTCAGGCCAATGTATCACAAGCTCTCCGCCTGGCTGGGCCACGGTAACGAGCCGGTCGACCAGGTCGAGTCTGATCATGACCGCCGCCGTGGCACAGGCCCCGCTGCCGCAGGCCAGGGTTGGGCCGGCGCCGCGCTCGAAAACCGCCAGGTCGATGTGCTGCCGGTCTCTCACGGAGGCCAGGCTGATGTTGGCGCCACCGGCCAGGCGCTCGTGCCGGCTGAGCCGGGTGCCCAGGCCCTGTACCTCGTTTTGGGATGGCGGGCGTGCCCATGGCACGACCAGGTGGGGGTTGCCAATGGACACCCCGTGCAGCGTAATTTCCTGGCCATTGATCTGCTCAGTCCAGGAAGCCTTGTCTGTCCTGCCGCCCCAGGATTGCGGCCGGAAGTTGGGAGGGCCTAGACTGGCGGCATAGACACCGTCGCCATCGGCGCTGACTTCGACCTCGCCCCCGGCAGTCTTGATGCGAGTCGAGGTGGCGAACTCCCCGGCCTCGTGCAGCCAGAGCGCGATGGCCCGCATGCCATTGCCGCATTGTTCGGCCGCGCTGCCGTCGCAATTGAAAATACGGACCGTGCATAGCGTGTCCGAATCCGGTGGGGGATCAAGAATCAGCAACTGGTCGAAGCCGATGCCGCGACGACGATCGCCGGAGGCCTGGATCAGCTGTTTGTCCGGATGGAAAGCCTGCTTGCGTGCGTCGATCAGGACGAAATCATTGCCCAGTGCTTCGAGCTTGGTGAATGGCACAGTCTTGGACATGTCAGCTTTCGATCCGACCCTGGACCAGCCAGTGACGGTCGGTCGGACGGGTCAGGGCCAGGCCATCGAGCCCACAGGCTTTCATCTGGGTTTCAACCTCGTCAGCCGTGTAGGCGGCCAGCAGGCTGTTGTAGAAATCCTGGCGCAGTACTTCGGGAGCGTCGGCGGCGTGCAGGTCGACAATGGCTGCTGCCGCGTCGCGGTCGGCGGGGCGGTGCAGGTCCATGATCTGGACCACGCAACCTGGCCGAGCCAGTCGCGTAATCGAATCCCACAGCGCCGCGGAGTCGGGCAGGTGGTGCAGCAGGCTGTTGGACGTGATCGCATCGAATCGACCCGGCGGCACCTCGTCCGGCAGGTGCGCCAGCAGCAGTTCGATACGCTCGACCAGGTTCGCACGCTTGACCGCATCGCCAGCCAGGGACAGCATGTTCGGCCCGGCATCGAGACCCGTGATATGCCACTGGGGTAACAGGCGGGCCAGGCGTATACAGATATCGCCGGGACCGCAGCCGAGGTCGATCAGCCGACTGTTGGCGTCGGCTTCGACCAGGGGAACGAACAGGCTGACAAAAAGTTGATTGGGTGCCTCGAAATCCGCTTCAGCGTAGGCGCGTGCCTGCTCCGGCGCATCCATCAGCTCCGGCTCAGGTGTCCTCTTCATCGTCTCGCTCACGCGGGCGTTCCTGTTGATTGGCTTGGTCTGCCGCCTGGTCTGACGGGTCCGGCAGATAGAGATCGTCCTTGAGTCCGCAGCCGCCAAGCAGCAACAGGGTGATGACAACGGGTAGAATTGCGCGCATGAATGATTCCAATACGTTGAAACTCGAGAGCGTGATTCGCGAAACCGGCCCGAATCCGCAACATGCCATCGTCTGGCTGCACGGGCTGGGGGCCGACGGTCATGATTTCGAGCCGATTGTACCGCAGCTCACCACCGCCGCTGCCCGTCCGGTGCGCTTCATTTTCCCACATGCACCGGTACGCCCGGTCACGATCAACAATGGCATGGCCATGCGCGCCTGGTACGACATTCTTGGCATGCAGATCGATCGGGACCAGGACCAGGCTGGTATTCACGCTTCCGTTGCCGCGGTTGACGCGCTTCTGGACGAGCAAATCGAGTCCGGCATTCCAGCGGCCAATATTGTGCTGGCCGGTTTCTCCCAGGGCGGGGCAATTGCCTTGCGCTGCGGACTGGCGCGCTCGGCGCCGCTGGCCGGCGTCATGGCGCTGTCGTGTTACCTGCTGGAAGGGTCGCGGCTGGGTGAATGGGCCCATCCGGCCTCGGCCAGCGTGCCGATCTTCATCGGCCATGGCAGCCAGGACCCGGTCGTGCCGGTCGCCCTGGGTGACGCTTCCGCCAGTGCCTTGACCGGGGCCGGCTACCCGGTCCGCTGGCTGACCTGGCCGATGCCGCACACGGTCAATCTTGACGAAGTCCGGGCCATCGATCAGTGGCTGGAAGAAATCTGGGCGTGAAACCCGCCTTGCGCATCTACCTGGTCGACGATGAAGCGCCAGCGGTGCAGCGCCTGGAACGCTTGCTGACCGAAATCGGTGGTTGCGAAGTGATCGGGACCACCACCCGCCCGGAAGCAGCCGAGGCCGATTGTGCCCGCCTGCTGCCCCACCTGGTTTTGCTGGATGTTGAAATGCCGGGCATGGATGGCGTGGCGCTGGGCCGAAAGCTGGCCGGGCTGGCAAAGCCACCCGCCCTGGTTTTCGTGACAGCTTACGAGGGCTACGCAGTTGACGCCTTTGACCTGGCCGCCGTCGACTACCTGGTCAAGCCGGTCCGTCGACAGCGGCTGGAGCAGGCCCTGGCCCGGGTCAGGGCCGCCGCCCCCCGGGTTGAGCGAGAACCAGCGCTGACCGCGCGCCTGGGTGAGCGTGTTCTGGCAATTCCCATCCACACCATCCGGGTGCTGCTGGCCGACGACAAGTACACCAGTGTTCACTACATCGGTGGCGTTGCGCTGGTAGACGACTCCCTCGTCAGTCTGGAAGAGCGCTACCCCGATCGCTTCCTGCGCGTGCACCGCAATGCACTGGTCGCCCGCCGTCATCTCCGGGCCCTGGCCCGCGACAGCGGTGGACGCGACCACGTGGAAGTCGATGGCGTCGACTGTCGACCCGAAGTCAGCCGCCGCAACCTGCCGGCCGTGCGCCGGGAACTGCATTCGTGAAACGCCGATGACCACCATGATTCGAATCGCTACCCGAAAGTCCCGACTGGCCCTGTGGCAGAGTGAGCATGTCGCCGCCGGCCTGCGCGCCGCGCATCCTGATCTCGCCATTGACCTGTTGCCGATGAGCACACGCGGTGATGAGGTGCTGGACCGATCCCTGGCCGAAATCGGCGGCAAGGGGCTGTTCCTCAAGGAACTGGAAAAGGCCTTGCTGGACCGACAGGCCGATATCGCCGTTCACTCACTGAAAGATGTGCCCGCCGAATCGCCACCGGGACTGAAACTGGCGGCGGTGTTGCCGCGCGCCAACTGGGCCGACTTGTGGCTGAGCCGGGATGGTCGCCTGCCGGCTGATTTGCCGCCGGGTAGCCGGGTTGGCACCTCCAGCCTGCGCCGGCAAAGCCAGCTCCTCCGCCTGTATCCGGAGCTGATCGTGGTGCCGATCAGGGGCAATGTCGAAACCCGCCTGAACCTGATGACCAGCGGCCAGGTCGATGCCGTCATCCTGGCAGCAGCCGGTATCGAGCGCCTCGAGCTCGATCCGCCCCATCGACACTCGCTGCTGCCGCCCGATTTCCTGCCGGCGCCGGGGCAGGGGGTGGTCGTGATCCAGTGTCGCAACGATGATCAGGCCGTTCAGAAGAAACTGGCCAGCCTGCATTGCCAAGCTACCAGCATTCAGGTCGCGGCAGAGCGGGCCGTGGTTGCGGCCCTGGGTGGCGACTGCCGCATGCCGCTGGCTGCATTGGCGAGGGTCGAGAATGGTCAGGTTTTTCTGCACGCCCGCCTGGCCAGCCCCGATGGTCGCGAGTGTCTGGACGCCGCGGTACAAGGAGATTCGGCCTCGGCACGCGACCTTGGACAGCAGGCTGCGACATCAATTCTCGATCAGGGTGGAATGAGACTTCTGTCACACTTGTAAAAAAATCCGGTTTTTTTTCAGCCCAGCTCTGGACAAACCAGTTCGGCTGTGAGAAAGTTGCTCCAAGGTTTAAAGAAAGGGGAATCAGAACGGTTAAATTTCCGGGCGCCAACCACGATTCAACTAGTTGAGGTGCGTCCCCCTACTGCCAACGCCAACACGCAAGCCCCCAGCACTTTAGCGAGTTGCATCAGGCGCCCGGAATCTCTAAAAAAAGCCCGCCTTCAAGGCGGGCTTTTTCATGGCCGAAACGATTTCCCGCTCAATTCTGGCTTGTCATTTCCGGACACTTGGTTTGCCGATCCGGGATCTCCCAAGTCCAGCTGTGCCCATTTCGCTTTTCTTGGCGTCTTAACTCAGGCAACGAAGGGCGGGCGCTTTGCGCTCAGCACGAGAAGCGCAGATGCAACTCGCCACCAGCCCTGATACGGGATAATCCGGTCCAATGAATACGCAACAGTCAGTGCTCGTTACCCGCACGCCCCCGGAAGGCGAGGGCCTGGTCGCCCGCCTGCGCGAACTCGGCTTCGATGTACTGCACTGGTCGCCGATTCGTCTTGCCGGCCTTCCTGAGCCGGAGCTGACGGCCGCGCGC
>JBLRWT010000122.1:0-6381 GCA_047921095.1 Wenzhouxiangella sp.
TGATCGCATGGAAGCATGGATCGAAAAAGCCTTAATACGCAGATGCCGAAAGCACGGGCAGATCAAAAGCTGTCTCTCGCCAAGGCGCCAAGACGCCAAGACCGCCAAGTGCCAAAAGATAAAAACAAATTTAACGCAAAGACGCAAAGACGCAAAGGTGTGAAGAAAGAACCGTTAGGATGTTGAAAGACATCTTGCTTTGGGTTTTTAGCTTTTTCTATCTTGCCGTTCTTCGCGTCTTTGCGTCTTCGCGTTTAATCGCTTTTGACTTCGGCTTTGATTTTGACTTCCAACCGCGAGTCTCAATCTTCGCGTCTACGCGCACATGTGCTCAGACCATCTTTTCCCAACTCGTTTTTTTCTTCTTGGCGGCCTTGGCGTCTTGGCGCCTTGGCGAGAAATATTTTGAATTTTTTCCTTCTTGGCGCCTTGGCGTCTTGGCGAGAAACCGCTTTTGATCTGGTTTTGGCGCATTAAGAACTGCTGACCGTGCAATCGACCAGGAACTGGATGACAGAGTGATCGATCAGATGGGCGAGCCAGGGGCCAATGGCGACGAGTATGCCGGTCAGCCCCATCAGTCCGGCGGCCAGCCAGCGCAAACCCGGGCGGTTGATTGCCGAGCGGAAGCGGAGCACGACCAGGCCGGCGCCCAGCAATAGCGGCACCGTGCCGAGACCGAACGAGACGATCAGGGCGGTGGTGGCCAATGGATCGGCCAACAGGACGGCGGCGGCCACCACGGTGTAGAGCAGGCCACACGGCAACAGGCCCCAGAGCAGACCCAGGCCCAGGGCTCGATCAAGGGAGGTCACCGGCAGCAGGCGGGCGAACAGCGGCAGCATCTTGTTGGTCAGCGGTGCGGCCACCTGCCCGGCCAGGTCGCGGAAGCGGCCCGGCAAGGCGATGTAGGCCGCCATCAGCACGATCAGCCCGCCGAGCACGACCCGCATCACGACCGGAGCGAAGTCGGGCATCACCGTGGCCGGCAGCAGTCCCAGCAAGGTTGCGAGCAGACCGATGGCCAGGTAACTGGCGATCCGTCCGGCATGAAAGCCGGTCGCAAGCAATGGACGTTTGCCAGGAATCTGGCTGTGGAGCATGCCGACGATGCCGCCGCACATGCCGAGACAATGGGTCGAGCCGAACAGCCCGGCCAGCAGGCCGGTCAGGATGGCGGCTTCCGGGCTCATGAACCCCGCGCGGCAGAATCGTCGCCAGCGGATGGCGCAGCCCGGTCCTGCGTCGTCGCGTTGTCGTCCTCGTCGAGGATGTCGAGGGCCGGCGTGTCGAGGTCGTCGAACTGGTCGTTGCGCACGGCCCAGAAGAAGGCGGCGATGGCGATGGTCATGAGGATCACCGACAGGGGAATCAGCACATAAATAATATTCATGATGTGCGGGGAGACGGGAGGCGGGAGACGGGAGAGGGTAATTCATTCAGGCTCCCGGCGCTTTCCTTCCCTGGGTTTCTGCGGCCCAGGCGTTGGCCATTCAGCACCACCAGCAGGCTCGAGGCCGACATGCCGATGGCGGCCGCCCAGGGCGCGATCAGGCCGAGCACGGCGAGCGGCATGGCGAGGACGTTGTAGCCGATCGCCCAGAGCAGGTTCTGGCCGACGATACGCCGCACGCGAGGGGCCAGGGCAAATGCCGCGCTGACCAGGTCGGCCTGGGTGCGGGCGATATCGGCGCCTTCGGCCAATGCCAGCGACACATCGGCGCCGGCCAACACCGGGGCGTCGTTGATACCATCGCCCACCATGGCCACGCGCGCGCCTCGGGATTGCAGGCGCTGTACCAGGGCCAGCTTGTCGGCCGGCGTGCAGTCGGCCATCACGTTCGTAATTCCCAGACGAGCGGCGATAAGGTCAACGTTGTCGGCGCGGTCACCCGAAGCAAGCCAGACCTCGAGCCCGGCGGCCTGCAGATCGGTAACCAGGTTTTCAGCACCTGCGCGCAAGGGGCTGTCGATGCGAAACCAGGCCAGCAATTGGTCACGGCGCGCCAGTGCGATCCATTGACCGTCGCCGGGTTCGACCGGCATCCGGTCCAGCCATTCGCCCACATACCCCGGCTTGCCAAGCCGGTATTCGACCCCGTCGATCTGGCCGGTCACACCACTTGCAGTGACGGCTTCGGCACTGGTCACCGCGGCACCGTCATCATGGCGGGCAAAGGCCGAGGCGACAGGATGGCGGCTGATCCGCTCCAGGCGCCCGGCCAGCAAACGAACCCGATCCTGATCCAGTCCGGCCAGGCAACGGGTTTCGCCGATGGTCATTTCCGACTGGGTCAGGGTGCCGGTCTTGTCGAGAACCACGTGGGTGATCTTGGGCAGTTTTTCCAGCGCATCGGGTCGGCTGATCAGGATACCGAGACGGGCAAAGCCGCGCGCGGCGGCAGCCAGCGCCACCGGGGTACCCAGGGCCAGTGCGCAGGGGCAAGAGACCACCAGCACCGCCAGCACCACCGGCAGCGCCATCGAAGGGTCGATCTGCCACCAGACCAGGCCGGAAATGGTCGCACCGGTCAGGACAAAGGCCACGAACCAGCCGGCCAGACGATCGGCCATGCGGGCCACGCGTGGTTTGTGGATCCGGGCCTGATCGAGCATGCGCACGATGCCGGACAGGGTCGTGGATTGGCCCAGGGCATCACTGACAAGCACCCCCTGGCCATCGCGCACCAGGCTGCCGGCCAGCACTCGGTCGCCGACCACCCGGCGTCGGGGCACGGACTCGCCGGACAGCAGTGACTCATCGACCATCAGGTTGCCGGACTCGATCCTGCCGTCGGCAGGGATCGTTTCACCGGCACTGAGCTGAAGGCGGTCACCGGCAGCCAGTTCGATCAGGCTGACCTGCTCGAGGCCCGAATCGGTCAGGCGACGGGCCTGGGCCGGCAGCGAGCGAGCCAGCGCCGAATGCAACTGGCCTGCGTTCTGACGCGCGACCAATACTGCATAGCGGCCGAGCAGCAGAAAAAAGATGAACATCACCACCGAGTCGAAATAGGCTTCGCCGGCATCCATCAGGGTAATGACGATGCTGGAAAACAGCGCCAGCAGCATCGCCGCGGCAACTGGCACATCCATGCCCATGCGGCCCTGGACCAGGGTGCGCCAGGCCGACTTGTAGAACAGTTGTCCGGCGTAGAGCGCCACCGGCACCGCCACGATCATGCTGATGAGTTGAAAGAAGCGTTCGGACTGGTGGTCGAGATCCTGCCAGGCGCCGATATAGACGGCCAGCGCATAGCTCATGACCTGCATCATGCCCAGCCCGGCGACCACGATGTACTTGAGCATGGCGCGGCGCTCGGTCTGGTTGCGGGTCGCACCAGCGACGGGGGAGTCCAGGTGCGGCTGGTAACCCAGCGAGGCCAGGCGAGCGGCAATGACACTCAATGGCGTGGTGTCCGGATCCCAAACCAGGTGGGCGCGGCCGTCGGTGATGTCCAGGCGGATTTCGGACACCCCCGGCAGCGCACCGACAAAGCGCTGAATCAGCCAGGCACAGGCAGCGCAATGGACGTTTTCGAGTACCAGGCTCAGCCGGTACTGCCGGTCGCAATCGCCTCTACCGTAATGCGCCAGCACCGCCGGCCGATCCCAGGCGGCGAAATCATCGGGTTCGGACGCCTCGCCTTCGGGCCGCTCGGGCAAGGCGTCGCGAAATTCGTAGTAGCGCGCCAGGCCAGCCGAATCGATCAATCGGGCCACGCTCTGGCAGCCGTGACAGCACATCGGCCGATCCATGCCGCCGATCTCGACCTTGATCCGCACGCCAGCCGGGATGGCATCCCCGCAGTGCCAGCAGGGGGAGAGCCCTTGATTGGCGGCGACTGTGTTCACAGCCGCTTGGGCACCAGTTCGACGGGTTCATCGCCGCTCATGCGTCCCGCCAACCACCAGGTCTGGGCGAGGTCGGTGACGATCACGTGCGCGCGCTCATGCGGCAGCGCCTCCAGGACCGCCGCGTACTGACCATGCTCCTTTTGCTGGAGCCGAAGAATGGAATCACGGTCCTGGACGGCCGGATGCTGAAACAGGACCAGCAGACTCTCCGGCAGGCTGGATACATCATCAGCCTCGAGGCTGAGCGATACCTGGCCTGGCTCGACGACGACCACCCCGGTCAGGCCCAGCGCCCGGGCGGACTCGGTCCGGCTTCGCATATCGGTGATGCCGCGCCCGAGTCGCTCGTACTCGCCGGTCACCATCTCCGGCGGACTGGACAAAGCGATCAGGGCCAGGGTGGAACCGGCGACGACGCCAAGCCCGAGCAAACCAAGAATGATCCAGGGCCAGGGCTCCCGGTACCAGGGGTTGATATCGCTTTGCTGCATAGTCGTTCTCAGTCCGGATTCAGGGGGATGTAGAAACGGGTTTCGACGCTCACGAGACGATCGACATCCGGCATGTTGACACTGATTGTCATCGGCCACATGCCAGGGTCGCTCGCCAGCAGGGGAACAGACACGGTCAGGGCGACATCGGCGGTCTGGCCAGGCTGCACCTGGACCGGCTCGGTCGGTTCGATCACGCGCAGCCCGTCGAGCCCATGGGCATCGATGGCCACGGTCAAAGGCGCATCGGAACGATTGGTCAGTCTGAGGCTGTAGGCATTTTCCAGCTCGGCGCCGACCACGCGATAGAGTGCAGTTCGATCACGATGCACATCGGCGAGCAGGGGCTCGCGACCAGTCAGAATCGCCCCGATCAGGGTCGCCAGCGCCAGCAGAGCGAAAAAGTAGATCCACAGGCGCGGCCGCAGAATCCGGGTCGGCTTGCCCTGGACGGCATTGTCGGTCGTGTAGCGGACCAGGCCGCGCGGATACCCCATCTTGTCCATCACCTGGTCGCAGACATCGACGCAGGCCGCGCAGGCGATGCATTCGATCTGCAGGCCATCGCGGATGTCGATGCCGGTCGGGCAGACGTGGACACAGGCCATGCAATCAATGCAGTCACCCAGACCCAGCGCGGCCGGGTCGGCATCTCGGCGCCTGCCGCCGCGAGGCTCGCCGCGCGCCTCGTCATAGGCGATGATCAGGCTGTTGTCATCGAACATGGCCGCCTGGAAACGGGCGTACGGACACATGTACTTGCACACCTGCTCGCGCAGATAGCCGGCGTTGCCGTAGGTGGCAAAGCCGTAAAACAGCATCCAGAATGCCTCCCAGCCGCCCAGATCGAAGCTCAGTACGCGCGGCCCGAGCTCACGGATGGGGACAAAGAAGCCGACGAAGGTAAAACCGGTCCACAGGGCAAATGCGATCCACAGGAACTGCTTGGCCGACTTGCGCGCCAGTTTCTCCCGCGTCCAGGGGCCCTTGTCGAGCTTGATGCGCTTGTTGCGCGAGCCTTCCGTGACCCGCTCCATCCACAAAAAGGTTTCGGTCCAGACGGTCTGCGGGCAGGCGTAACCACACCACAGGCGGCCGGCCAGGGCGGTGAAGAAGAACAGGGCCAGGGCGGCCATGGCCAGCAGCAGCGACAGGATGAACAGATCCTGCGGCCAGAGCGTGATGCCGAAGAAGTGAAACTGGCGGCCGGGCAGATCGAACAGCACCACCTGGGTGCCGCCCCAGTTGATCCAGGGCAGTACGTAGAACAGGCCCAGCAGCACCCAGGCGGCGATCAGTCGCAGACGAGCAAACCGGCCGGAGGTTTCGCGCGGATAGACCTTGGGCGGTTTGATGAATAGCGGAATCGGCTCGCTGCCGGCGGGCTGCACACTCATGGATCAGGCACGTCTCCCGACCTTGTTGAACCGGCTGCTGGGTCGCAGCAGAAACCAGGTGAACAGGCTGGACGAGGCGGTCGCCGACCAGAACAGGAAGAAGGCAATGCTGTAGCCGCCCTGGCGCGAGATCTCCATTTCCGGAAAGGTGATGTCACGCAGGATAAGCGGGTCGACGAAGACGAAAAAGACGACGGTCGCGACACCGGCCGCGAAAAACGACGGCCACAGGATGGCCCCCAGGCGCTGAACCAGGGGCGTGGGCGGTGGATCGTTGGCAACCGGCGTGGCCGGCGTGACCCTGGAACGATCAGTCATCGTGGCTCTCGTCCACCGAAGCCTGGGCGGCGCTGTCATGATTATTGTCAGAGCCATGATCACCAACATCGACATAACCAGCGTCAGGACCATCCTCACTATTGCGGCCACCATCCAGGCTCAGCACATAGGCGGTGACCAGGCGCGTTCGCGCCTCGCCGAGCAGTTGCTTCTGCGCCGGCATCACGCCCTGGCGGCCGTCTGCTATCGTTTGCTGGATACTGGCCAGGCCACTACCGTAGATGTAGGTGCCGGCCGTCAAGTCGGGGGCGCCGAGCATGGGATTGCCGCGACCTTCCGGCCCATGGCAGGCGGCG
>JBLRWT010000123.1:0-6380 GCA_047921095.1 Wenzhouxiangella sp.
GGGGCAGTTGCGTCGAGGCCCATTGCAACAGCGGCCGATGCGAAGGTGAAGTGGCTGCCTGCAATCGCAGCTCAGCGCCTTACGGCGACTGGGCCTCCACCGGCATTTCGGCCCGTGATTCCAGCAATGTCGTGTTGCGCGACCTGGACATCCACGGCCTGGCCAACCGTGGCGTCCGTGCCGGCCGCATCGCCGACTGGCTGCTGGAGCGGGTTCAGATCCGCGCCAACGGCTGGGCCGGCTGGGATGGCAATATCGGCTCGAACACGTCGAACAGCGGCACCATCACGTTCAGAGAATCGGTCATCGGCTGGAACGGCTGTGTCGAACGCTATCCAGATGGTGAGATATTTGGCTGCTGGGGCCAGCAAGGCGGCGGCTGGGGTGATGGTATCGGTACCGCTGAAACGGCTGGTCATTGGATCTTCGAAGACAGCACCATCCATCACAATACCTCTGACGGCATCGACCTGCTGTATCTCAACGACTTCGGCCGGGTGACGATCAGGCGAACCCTGGTTGAAAACAATGCCGGCAACCAGGTCAAGGTCTCGCGCTCGACGCAGATCGAGAACTCGGTGATCGTGGGCAACTGCTCCTACTTCAAGAACCACCCCAACATGCTCGACGGTGATCATTGTCGTGCATTGGGTGACGCCGTCTTTGTTGGTTTGAGCAACAACTCTCAATCGGTTCTGGTCAACAACACCATCACGGCTGAGGGCAATTGTGTCATCAGCGGCGGTGGCGGCAGCGCCGCTTCCGAACTGCGACTGATCAACAACCTGCTGATCGGCAATCGCTACGCGCTGGATGCCAGCAAGCAAAGCTGCCTCTACTATTCCGGCGGCAGTGAGCGCGTGCTGTGGGATAGCAACCTTGTTCGTCACGTTCGCAACAACGATTGCCCCGGCAATAGCGTGTGCAACCGTTCACCGCAAATTACCGACCAGCGTCTGTCCAGCTTCAATGCCACGCCCAGGCGAACCAGCCCATTGATTGGCGCTGCCAATCGCAGTCTGGCACCAGCGCTGGACTACCTTGGCCATCCACGTGCAAGAACCGGCCGAACAGATATCGGTGCCATCGAGTACCGACCCCAATAACAAGAAAAGACGCCAATAACAAGAAACGATTGCGAAAGACGCGAGACACACAGGGCTCGGTGCTGTCTCGCGTCTTTCGCGCTTTATTGACTCCCACGGACTGATTCGCCCACGCTGCGCGCTACAGTATCGCGCCCAGCGCAAGGGCCGAGCTGAAAACAATCAACGGCACTGCCGTTGCACGGGCATTCGCGGCATCGACCTTCAGGCGAACGATACTGGCCAATGCGTGCATGGCCAGCAGCCCGGCCACAGCCGGCGCCTGGCCAATGATCAGCAGTCCAACGCCGAGGCTGACCGCCGCCAGGGAAAAATCCAGGACAGCGGCACGGATCGTCTGCGCCTCCAGGGCCCAGACGAGATAGATCCAACCCAGCGCCCAGGCCGCACATCCAGCAACTGCACTGAGACTGGCCATTCCCAGCAGCAATGGTGGAATGGCAATCATTGCCGCCGCACCGAGGCCGATGAAGGCACCGGCAATCCAGCCGATGCCCTGCCGCTCAAGTGAGGGAGAAGCAGTCTCATCCTGTGCGACCTTGCCGATGACAGGCACCTTCAACCGCTTCGCCGTTGGCAGGAACCACTCCTGAGGAGAATCGGTGTAATAATGGCTACTTTGCTCCGATGGAGCCATGTTTGAATACTCCATGTGTACCTGCCTGGAATCCATTTCTTGCCGTTCCTGTGCCCTGCGCTCGTGCATGGTCTTTCTCCTTGGTATCGTCGGGTTGCTACGCTCTTTCATGTACGAATACTGAGCATTCGCTTGCGCCATTGCCCGACTGTATGATGTGAATGTCCGACCGGATGGTGCGAATCGCTTTAATGACGTGACATGAGACCAATCTTTCGTTTGCGGGGGTGGCATCGCGTGTCCTTCATGCTGCTGCTTGCCGTAGCTTGGCCAGTGCCTGCCGAGGTCGAAGTCGCGCCGGGCTGGTCGGCGTTGCGCTGGGGGGTGGAAGACGGGCTGCCGGTCAATTCGATCAACGCCATGGTCCAGGACGACCGTGGCTTCCTGTGGTTGGCGACCATGGACGGCCTGGCGCGCTTCGACGGGTTGACCTTCAAGGTCTTCGATTCCGACAGCCATCCCGATCTGGCCAGCAACCGGCTGGTGATGCTGAAACGGGATGGCGAGGCGCTGTGGCTTGTATCCGAGGACAACCGCCTGATCCGGTATGCGGACGGATCGTTCGCCACGGTGACCCAGGAAATGGGCCTGCCGGACGATCAGGTGTTCGCGTTCGAGCATGCAGCCGGTCACTGGTGGGCCGGTACCATGCGTGGCGCGGCGTGGTGGGACGGCGAGCGCTTCAGGGCGCTGGATGCAGACTTGTGGGCCGAGCACACCCTGGCGATCGGGGGTGACAGCGAGGGAGGAGTGTGGCTGGGCGCTTCCAGCGGCCGGCTGGCGCGTTGGCTGGATAGCCGCTTCGACGTCGATCTGGATCTCGGCGAGCCCTTCTGGACGCTGACGCCGGACTCGTCAGAAGGCATGTGGATCGGCCGCTCGCGCGGGCGCGGTGTTGCCTTGTGGAAAAATGGGGCATTGCAGCCGGCGCTGGCGGCGCTGGAAGAAATCGAGGATGTGCTCCGGATCGAGTTTGCGCCGGACGGCAGCCAGTACTTGCACGGCGGGGTAACCCTGTACCGCTTCGCAGACGGGCAGTTGGAAGTGCTGACCGAAAACCTGAACCGGTCGGGAAAGGAGTCCCTGGTTCTGACCCTCCCGGCTGCCGGCGAATTCCTGGTCAACCACGGCTACCAGTTGCGGCAGGGCGGTACCACTCTGTTTTCCGGCCCGGCCAGGATCAACGCAATGCTGGTCGATCACGAGAACAATATCTGGGTGGCGACGGCCAGTGACGGTCTTTATCGACTGCGCACCAGCCCCCTGGTGCACTACCAGAGACATCCCGAGCTGGGCACCACGCCTGCCTATCCCATCGTCGCCGACTTCGAGCACAAGATCTGGATCGGAACCGGGGGCGCTGGTTTCTACATCATCGATGCCGAAGGCCAAGTGCTGGATTTGCCACATAGCGACCGGCCCATCGACATGATCTATTCTTTGTTGCCGCCGGAGACGCCGGCAGAAGCAGCCTGGATCGGTGGCCTCGGCCTGCACCGTTGGCAAGACGGCGTGTATTCGCAGGAGGGCCTGCCGCCGCTATTGAGTCGGGCCATGGTCCAGGCGCTCTACCGGGACGGAGAGGGCACGGTCTGGGCCGGAACTTTCGCCGATGGCTTGTGGCGGCTGCGTGACGATACCTGGCGACGGGTGGAACTGCCCGCCGTCCTGTCTACCGCGACGGTTCGGGTGATGCTCGAGGATCGGTCCAGAACGCTGTGGATGGGAACAAACGGCCACGGCCTGCTGCGCCGGTACGACGGCGGTTACGAGGCGGTTGGGCCGCCACAGGGCATGAATAGCTTGCTGGTGCGCGCTTTGCACCTTGACGAGACCGGTCGACTCTGGATTGGCACCGAAACTCACGGCCTGTGCCGGATCGACAATCCCGCCGATGTTCGGGCGGCGCTCGATATCCGTTGCATCGGCCGCGGCCAGGGCCTCTTCCACCACGGTGTTCACCAGATCCTGCCCGACGACACCGGTCATTTCTGGATGAGTACCAACCGGGGGATTTTCCGCGTGGCCGTGACCGACCTGGACGCTGTGCTGGACGGCCACCGTGACATGCTGAGCCCGGGGGCTACCCTGGAAGCCGAGGGCCTGCCCAACCGCGAGGCCAACGGCGGCGTGCAGTCGGCAGGCACCATCGGGCCAGACGGCAATCTCTGGTTTCCAACCATGGCCGGGCCCGTAGTCATTGACCCGCACCGGGTAGACGAAGGCAGGATTACGCCCAAGGCCCATATTGAGGACCTGCTGGTCAAAACGGAGCGTCTTGGTCCGCTTCCATCACCGATTGAACTTCCGGTGGGCGAGCGCGATCTGTCGATTCGCTACACCGCACCGGGCTTCGTCAATCCGGCAAACATGCAATTCGAATTCCGGCTGGTTGGCTACGACCCGGACTGGCGGAGCGCCGGAACCCGGCGACAGATCGACTACATCAACCTGCCTCATGGGCAATACCGGTTTGAAGTGCGCGCGCTGGAAATGTCCGGACTGCCGGGGCCGGCCGCGGCACAAGACCTGATGTTGCCGCCGCGGCTGTATGAGACCGCCTTGTTTCGGGGCGCGCTGGTGGCTTTGGTGACAGGCCTGCTGATGCTGATCTGGCGTCGGCGGGAATTTCGCACCCGCGCCGAACGCAGCCACCTCGAAGCGCTGGTGGCCACACGCACTGCGGAGCTCGACCGCCGCAAGTCCGAGGCAGAACAGGCGCGCGATGAACTGGCCCGGCAGGCCGAGCAACTCCGGGAACTCGACCGGGAAAAGCGGCTGTTCTTCGCCAACATCAGCCACGAGTTGCGCACTCCGCTGACCTTGCTGCTGGGCCCCCTGGAGCAGGCGGAAAGCAATTTGAAGACGCTTGCCGGGAACGCGCCGATGATGCAGCGCAATGTCCGTCAGCTCAACCGCCTGGTGGAGCAGATCCTGGACTTGCAGGAGATCGAGGGCGGGCGACTGGAGGTCAAGCCCGAGTTCGAGGACCTTTGTGCCTGGGTGGAAAGCCTCTCGGCGTTGTTCCAGCCGCTGGCGCAGCGTCGCCAGATCCGCCTCCACTTGCACCTGCCGCCGGAAGGCGTGCTGGCCTGGTTCGACCGGTTGCAGATGGAAAAAGTGTTGGGTAACCTTTTGTCAAACGCATGCAAGTACTGTCGCCCAGGTGACCAGGTCGAAGTGCGGGTCGAACGGGACGAGGAGTCGGCGAACATCGAGGTCATCGATACCGGGCCCGGAATCGCGGCGGAGCACCTGCCGAATCTGTTCGACCGCTTCTACCGTGCCGAATTGCCCGATTCACCCATCGTGGGCACTGGCATTGGCCTGGCGGTGGCCCACGAACTGGTGGTGCTGCACGGCGGCGAACTGAAGGTGGCAAGCGAGGTGGGTCGGGGAACACGGTTCTCGATCCGCTGGCCTGCCCGCGCCCGGGCCGGTCGGCTGGCGCCCGAGCACACTGAAGTTGATTCCTCCCGTGGCGCCGAAATGCCACTTCCCGTCTCAGAAACCGCCCAACCGTCGACAGAGCCGGAAGCACGTATCCTGCTGGTCGACGACAACCGCGACCTGCGAGCCTGGTTGCAGCATTCGCTGTCCGACAGCTTCTTGATTGACGAGGCCGATGATGGTGCACAGGCCCTGGAAATCATGCACGCGAACCTGCCTGACCTGGTAGTGACCGACTGGATGATGCCGGAACTCGACGGCGTTGAGCTCATCCGGCGCATGCGGGCCCACGAAGTGCTGGCCAGCGTTCCGGTCATACTGCTCACCGCGCGGGCCGAGATCGGTGACCGCCTCGACGGGCTTGGGGCGGGCGCAGTGGCATTCGTAAACAAACCGTTCAACGTCGAAGTGCTCCGCGCACAGATCGCAAGCGTACTCGACCTGCAGTTGCGCCTACGCCGGGAACTGGCGGCACGGGCAGCGCCCGCTAGCAGGCCCGAGGCCCCGGAAAGTCCCTGGATCACGCAAGTGCGCGACAAGATCTCACAACAGCTTCACGATCCGGATTTCGGCGTCAAGCAACTGGCCGATGCGCTTGCCATCGACCGCAGCGGTCTATTCCGCAGACTGAAGGAAGAGATCGGCGAAAACCCATCGAAACTGATTCGCGAAGCCCGCCTGGAGTGCGCCCGCGAACTACTCGAGCGGCGCGCCGGCACCGTCAGTGAGATCGCCTATGCGGTGGGTTTCAACAGCTTCGACGGCTTCGCTCGCGCCTATCGACGGCACTTCGGCGAAGTGCCGTCAGCAGCGCGCGCGGCAGCAGGCAGCCATGGCCAGGCGGACCCCTGACCGCGGCACAAATCACTTGTAGACGGTCCAAGCACCGGCCAATCTTTCTTATGGCCCCAACCTGACCTCGATGGTCTCGACCACCCGCACTGCATTCTTGCGCGCCTGATCGATACTGTCCGCCTTTGCCAACCCCACCCCCATGCGACGCTGGCCCTTGACCACCGGTTTGCCGAACAGGCGCAAATCCGTGTCGGGCAAGGCCAGGGCAGATGCCAGGTTGCCGAAACTGACCTGGTCGGAGACGCCCGTCACCACCAGGGCGGCTGATGCACAGGGGCCGCGCTGCCTGATGGCTGGTATCGGCAAACCAAGAATGGCGCGCGCGTGCAGCG
>JBLRWT010000124.1:0-6307 GCA_047921095.1 Wenzhouxiangella sp.
CCGCCGATCGGTCCGAGCAGACCACGGAACTGCTCAATGAGCTGGTCGTGATCATCGATCCCAACATGAACCCGGACGGCCGCGAGCGTTTCGTGACCGCGGTGACCCAGACCCGCGGCGCCCAGCCCAATGTCGACGACCAGTCGCTGGTCCATGCCGGTTACTGGCCCTATGGCCGGGGCAATCATTACCTGTTCGATCTCAACCGCGACTGGATTTATGCCCGTCATCCCGAGACCCGCGGCCGCATCCCGCACATCATTAGCTGGCGACCGATGCTGTTTGTCGATGCCCACGAAATGGGCGCCCAGGATACCTACCTGTTCTCACCGGCGCGCGAGCCGCACAACCCGCACTTGCCGCCCTACCGGCGCACCATGGGTGACGTCTATGCTGACGACATGGCACGGGCGTTCGATGAATTTGGTTATCCCTACTACTCCGGCGAATGGCATGAAGACTGGTATCCCGGCTACACCGACGCCTGGGCCAGCCTGCGTGGCGCCCAGGGCATTTTGTACGAGCAGGCCCGCCTGGCCGAAGACGGGGTTCAGCGCGATACCCATTTGATCAGCTATCGGCAGAGCGTTCATCACCAGATGCTCGCCAGCTTCGCCAACCTGGAAACGCTGCGCCGCGGACGCCGCGACATGCTGCAGGCTTACGCCAGTGACCGGGCCGATTCGGTGGCCTCGCGCGGGACTTATGCCAATCGCAGTTTCGTGTTCCTGCCAACGGCCAATGAGGGCCGGATCAACGAGCTGAAGGACTTGTTGCATATCCAGGGCTTCGAGTTGCACCGCACCACGGCCGAGCGCCGTGTCGCCCAGGCCACCGATCACCTCGGTAGGGAGCAAAGCAATGTCGCGCTGCCCGCCGGCACCCTGGTGCTGCGCAATCGCCAGCCCGAGGCACGTCTGATCGCGGCCATGTTCGAGTTCGATCCGCAGATGTCCCGGGCCGCCCTGCGTGCCGAGCGCGAGCGCATCCTCAAAGAGGGCCGCAGCACCCTGTATGACACCACCGGCTGGAACATCAGCATGATGTTCGGCCTGGAAACACTGACCGTTGCCGAGCACCTCGACGGCGGACTGGAACGGGTCGACCTGGCGCAGGCCGCCCCCGAGCATGATTTCCCATCGACAGACGGCCTGGTCGCATTGGCCGTCAGCGGTGCCGACGATCGCGCCGTGGCCCTGGCCGGCCGTCTGCTGGAGCGCGGCTTGCAGGTGCGGGCCAGCCGCAGCGCATCGGCATTGAATGGCGTTGATCTGCCGGTCGGCTCGATTGCCATCACCCGCGACGACAACCGGGATCACCCCGATTGGATTGGAATCGTGCGCAGCACCGCCGCAGAACTGGGCGTGCGTGTTCATGGCCTGACGCACGGCCGCGCGCCGGGCGATCTGGCCGATCTGGGTGGTAACGAATGGCAGGCATTGCCGAAACCGAACATCGCCCTGCTCAGTCGCGGCAACAACAACATGCTGGACTTCGGCGCCGTCTGGTACATGCTCGATCACCGGTTGGGGGTGCGCCACAGCCACCTGGATGAAGACCGTATCGGTCGCATGGACCTGCGTCGTTATAACGTCGTCTATCTCCCCGACCGATGGGGCGGCGGCAATCTGCCGTCGGGCCTGATGGATCAGCTTGAAGACTGGGTTCGTGCCGGCGGCACATTGATCGCGGTCGGCGGCTCGGCCCAGGCGTTGCTGGGTGCCGAGGAGCCGATGGTTCGAACGCGCACGCTCGAGCAGGCGCTCGATGGCGATGAACTGCCTGCTTACCAGGATGCCATCCACCGCGAATGGTTGGCGGCCAACCGGCCGTTGCCGGATCCTGAAGCCATCTGGGGCCACGGCACCGATGGCGATCTGGACTGGCCATGGAAGGATCTGGGCGATTTGCCCAAGAACGATGAGCGCAAGCGCCGCGACCAATGGCAACGCATGTTCATGCCCTCCGGGGCCCTGGTCGGACTGCGCGCAGATACCGACCACTGGCTCAACGCCGGCGGCAATGAGATGCTGACCGCGCTGTTTTCCAATTCGCCGGTGATGATGGCCCGGCTGCCGGTGGAAGCGCCGTTTCGAATTGGCGTCTACGACGAAGTGGAAGCCGATGCCCGCCTGATCGGCTGGGCGCCGGTGCCGGAAGGTCATAGCTTGCGCGTGCGCGCCGGTGGCCTGCTCTGGCCCGAAGCCCGTGATCGCATCGCATCAGGCGCTTATGTCACGCGCGAATCGGTTGGTCGTGGCCAGGTGATCCTGTTCGCCCACCCGCCGGCCTTCCGTGCCGCCCAGGTCGGCGCCATGCGCGTGCTCGAAAATGCCCTGATTCTCGGCCCGGGCCTGGGTGCCCGTCAGGCGATCGAGTTGCCGTAAAAGCGTACCTGACTAGCGCCGTGTCTCAGTGCCCAAGGCTCAATGGCTCCGAGGCTGGCCTCAAGCGGGAGCATCCGCTTCAGTTCGACGCAGTGGCGAGGCCTTCAGCGAATGCTCCCGCTTGAGGCCGGCGTGCAGTGCCGATGTCAGGGAATTTTTGGCTTCCGACTGAGACACGACGCTAATCAGGAAAGCCCGAAGTTCGGCCGCGGCTCAGTCCGCGGCGAACTTCGCCACCACGCGAAAACGGACCAGAATGAGGTCGGCAACCTGCAAATTGCCGCCGGCGGCGCTGAAGGGCTCGATGCCAAACTCGCTCTGACGCAGTGTCATTCGGCCTGTAGCGCTGAGACTGTCGCTGGCGATTTCCAGGGCGACGGGAACGGTCAGCTCACGGGTGTTGCCCGCCAGGGTGATGCGCAGGTCGATGTCAGGCTGCCAATCCGGCCCATTGAGTCCTACCGACTCGATCATGATTTCCGGGTATTGATCGACATCGAGGAGGCCGGCTGCCAGCATGTTCCGGCGGGTCCCATCGATGGCGGATCGTTCCATGTCGGGGTCGAAACCCTCGTCCAGCCGCCACTCGGGGCGGTCGACTTCCAACTCGTCGACATTGATCCGCAGTTGCAGCGCCGAGTCGTGAAAAGGCTCGGTCAGCACGACCTGGCCATGAATGACCGGCCCGCCGATGACATGCGGGTGACCAAATCGGGCCAGCGGCCCGGCCGCAAAGACGACGATGCGCAGGTCGGACTGCTCGGGCAGCACATGAAACACCCGGCCCACCGGCATCTCGGCCGGCTCTTCGCCCGCTGGCCGCGTTTCGCCGGCAGTCGCTGGCGCGCGCGGCTGAGCCTGGCAGCCAGCCAGCAGGAAAAGGACAAACAGCGACAATGACACGATCATTGCCCGGCAGACGGTAGTATTCATGGCTGGGACCCGAGAGGCAGGTTTTTGAGCATACCGCTTCGCAACACCGAAAGCAGCTATGGACTGGTCAGTCAGTTGTTTCACTGGCTGATCGTCGGGCTGATCCTGTTTCAGTACACCTGGGCCTGGCGAATCGACAATGCCGAGGGATTCCGCCTGCGACTGGAGCTGGTGACCCAGCACAAGACGATCGGCATGACGGTGCTGATGCTGGCGGTCCTGCGTCTGGTCTGGCGACTTTTCAATCGCCCGCCGCCACCCGAGCCGACTTTGAAAACCTGGGAGCACCGGGCCGCACAAAGCGCACACTGGGTGCTCTATGGGTTGATCTTTGCCATGCCATTGACGGGTTGGCTGTATTCTTCGGCCGCAGGCCTGGGCGATTTCTGGTGGGGGCCGATCAACTTTCCCAGTCCGGTCGACTCAAGTGAACGTCTTGAGGCGCTCTTTGGTCAGATTCATCGCCTGTTGGCGATTTCTCTGGCTGCGGTCGCCGGGCTTCATGCGCTGGCCGCCCTGCGCCACCATTTTTTCAAGAAAGACCGGGTACTTAAAAGGATGTTGCCAAGATGGCCAAGGGTTTGACAACGATTGCCACAACGATTGCCATTAGAATTGCCGCGATCGCGCTGGCGCTGACAGTGACGCTGTCGGCCAACGCTGGGGACTGTTACACGGCTGATGCCGAAAGCGGTGAGCTGAGGTTTTCAGGCGATGTCGAAGGCAACGCTTTCCAGGGCCATTTCCGCCAATTCGATGTATCGCTCTGCATGGTCGGCGACGATCCATCCACGGCCGAGATCAGGGTAAGCGTTGCGACAGCCTCGGCCACGGTCGGAAACCGCCAGGGCGACGAGGCGCTGAAGGAAGATGAACTGTTTGCCGTCGACCGGTTTCCCGAAGCAGTCTGGACCAGCACCGAACTGGTCGCTGCCAATGATGGCTGGCGCGCCGAAGGCGAACTGGACCTGCGCGGCATGACGGCCAGCCAGCCAGTGGAACTACAGTTGGCAGGTGAGGACGACGGTTTCAGGCTGACCGGTACCGCTGAAATCCTGCGACTCGACTATCAGGTCGGCATCGGTGAATTTGAAGATACCGACTTCATCAGAAACCAGATCAGCCTGACCTTCGACTTGATCCTCAAACCCGAGTCCTTGTAACCGTGACCCTGCCCCGACTACTGATTGTTGTACTGCTCGCTATCGTTGGCTGGAAGCTGATCGGCTCCGCCCATACCGACTCTGTGGCCTCCGATATCAGCCCCGATCACGAGGTGGTTATCTTTACCGCCGAGTGGTGCGGCTACTGCGACCAGGCGCGCGATTACCTGGTCCGCAACCGGGTCGAATTTCTCGAAATCGACATAGACAGCTCAACCGAAGCCAATCGCCGCTGGCGCGATGCCGGCGGCCGCGGCGTACCATTGGCCTTTATCGGGGATCAGCGAATGGCAGGCTTCTCCGCCCCAGCCTATCGCCAGGCCCTGGACCAACTGTAGCCTCCGCGTCAGTCGTAAAGGCAAAAGCAAAGGCGACTAACCGCGAAGACGCAAAGAGCGCAAAGGAATAATGCAAAGTCAAAGGCAAAAGATGGCTAACCGCGAAGACGCAAAGAGCGCGAAGAAAAGATTGGGGAAAAAGAAAGAGGGCCTTTAATTATTTGGCCTTATTGCCATACCTGCTCTGGAACTTAGCTCAGGCAACGAAGTCCGGACGTTTTGCGATCGAGGGCAAGAAGCGCGGCCGCAGTAGCGTGAGGGGCAGGCCGTCTTCATGTCTAAACTGCTCTTCACTCTTGCTTTTCCTTAGCGCTCTTTGCGTCTTCGCGGTTAGTCGCTTTTGCTTTTGCTTTTGCTTTTGATTCAACATCAACCTTGGCGGTTAGCAAGCTTTTGATTTACTCCACGCCAAGGCGCTTGTGCATCGCGGTCGAGGTGGTGGTGTACTGGACGAACTGGCGTTTTTCCGGGTACATGTATTTCTGGACGCCGAAGGCGGCCAGGGCGGCTTCGTGGAAGCCGGAGAGGATGAACTTTTTCTTGCCGGGGTAGGTGTTGATGTCGCCGATGGCGAAGACGCCGGGGATGCTGGTTTCGAACTTCTCGGTATCGACCCGAATCTGCTTTTTCTCAAGCTCCAGGGCCCAGTCGGCGATTGGCCCGAGGTCCGGTGACAGGCCCCAGAACACCAGCACCTCATCGCCTTCCACGATGCTCTTGTTGCGTTCCAGGTCCATGATCTCCAGGCCGGTCAGACGGCCGTTCTCGCTCAAGACCTGCATGATCATGCCCTGGCGCTCGGTCACCTTGCCGGCAGCGGCCAGCGCCTTGACCGTGGCTGCTGAGGACGGTGCGCCACGGTACTCGGCGCGGCGGTGAACCAGGTTCACGGATGCGGCGATTTCGGCCAGGTCCATGGTCCAGTCCAGGGCCGAGTCGCCGCCACCAAGAATCAGCAGGTGCTTGTCACGAAAACGCTCACGGTCGGTCACCTTGTAGTGGATCTGGTCAGCCGTGACCTGGTCGAGATTCTTGGCCTTGAGCCGGCGCGGCTGGAACGAGCCCAGGCCGGCGGCGATGATGACCGCACCGGCATCGAATTCCGTGCCCTTGGATGTGACGACCGTAAAGCGCCCGTCCTCGCGCTTTTCAAAGCGCTCCACCTGTTGCCCGAGGTGCAAGCCAGGCTTGAAGGGCCTGATTTGTTCAACCAGCTTGTCAATCAGCTCCTGCGCGCCGATCACCGGCCAGGCGGGAATGTCGTAAATCGGTTTTTCCGGATACAGTTCGGCACACTGGCCGCCCACTTCGGGCAGGCTGTCGATCACTTCGGCCTTCAGGTCGAGCAAGCCAAGTTCGAAAACCTGGAACAGCCCCACGGGGCCGGCCCCGACAATGACGGCATCGGTCTGAATAGGCATGATGTCAGCTACAGCACTACGGTTCGGATAAGCTCCCCATGATAAGTGAAAGGTCGACAGGGCGG
>JBLRWT010000125.1:0-6271 GCA_047921095.1 Wenzhouxiangella sp.
AGCTCAATCTGCCCATTGCGGCGGCTGACGCTCAGATGCGGGCTGGCTCGGACGCGGAGCCAGTCGATATCGGCAAACTGGAAGTCCTCGCCATTGAGGATCAACTCGTAGTTCCAGTGTTCTTCGTCCTGATGAACCCGACCCGTGATGCGCATTTGGCCATCACCCGAGCGCATCTGGCCGGCGAGGTGGCCTTCGTCATTGTCCACATTGAGGTTCAGTTCGATATCTGAGACGACCACTCCCAAGGGGGCATGGGCAACCCGGCCATTGCTCAGGCGTGCGCTGCCATCAAGCGTCGGATTTGATAGCTGGCCCTGGACGGCCAGGTCGACCTGCAGCTGCCCTTCGAGGTTGTCGAGTTCGGCCACCAGTCGATTGAATACGCCAATATCCGGCAGATTGAGCCGGGCTTCTGCATCAACCGTCGCGGACCCGAAGTCGGTCAGATCCAGTACCAGCGCCTGGCCGCGCAGCTGGCTGTCGCCTTCCAGCAAGGCTTCGAGTGTCACCAGCAGGTTGTCCTGGCCCGGGTCAGGCGCCTCGAGGTCCAGGCGGACGGACTCGATCACCAGCAGTTGCCGGTCGAATTCCAACGGCTGCACCGCCCCGGGGCCAAGGGCAAGATAGCCGCCAAGTCTTTGCAGCCCGATATCGGCATTCCAGGCGGCAGTGATCTCGCCCGAAAGCTGGTTGGTCAGATTGAATAAAGGGTCGATGGGGAGCAGCACCAGGTCCATCGGGACCTGTTCGATGCCCAGTTCGATGCTGCTGTCCTCGCCAAGGGCCAGCGAACGCAGGCAGATTCGACCTTCCCGGGTTGCTGATTCGACCAGGCAGCCGGCCTGCGCGGTGATCAGGTCAGGTGATATTTCCAGCGTCAGCGGCTGATTGAGTTCCCAGTTGCCGGCAATGGTATTGGTCAGGTTCAGTCGTTCCACGGCTCCCGACCAGGTTTGTCCGTCATTCAAACAGTCGGGCAGCGCGCCCCGGGCGGCCAGGTCAAGATTGCCGCGTTCTGAGAACAGCCCCAGCCGCAGGGCATGACTGTCGCAGGTGCCATCGAGGCTGAGATCCAGCTGCTCGATTCGTTCCCATGGATTCAGGCCCAGTTCGGTCAGGTTGATGTTCACCTCGGCGCGCGGCGGATCCTGCCAGTTGATGTCTGCGCTGATGTCGCCATGCGCCAGGGTGACCTCCTCGAATGCAGCCGAGCGAATGTCGCCGGCCAGCGACAATGACTGTGCGAAAGGATTGAACTGGCCTTGCAATTGAAGTTGGCCGTCCAGGGTCGGCCAGAGCTGTTGCAGGGCTTGAGCTGCCAGCTGCCATCGCCAGTTTTCGCCATCCCGGCTGTCGACTGACAGTTGATTGTCGCCAAAGGTCAGGTGGAAGTCGCCGGATTCGGGTTGCTCTTCGCTGATGGTCACTGCCCCGCGTCCACTCACGGGTTGATCGCGCAGCTGGCCGCTGATCTCGTGAACTTCCAGCGCCAGATCGGCGAGGGTATCGAAGCGGAGGTCCATTCGGGCGTTGACGCTGCCCGGCAATTCCGGAACAAAATGGCCCGGATTGGCCTCTGCAACGGTCAACTGAATCGATCCGCCCAAAGTCGGTGACCACCGAAACTGGCCGCTGGCATCCACCGTCCCGGCCGGGCCGGCGTCGAGCAGCAAGCGCTCGAGCTGAGCCTGGTCTTCGTTGCCACGGGCACTGGCTTCGACGTTGGTCACCGGCAGATCCATCGCCGCGATCATGGCCTGGAGTTCCAACTGCCAGGCGCTGAGCGCGCCGGTCAGCCGAATGGTCCCGGCCTGGCTGGAAAACAGCGGTTCGGTGTCGTCGGTGACGGGCGGCCAGGTCAGGTCGCGCCAACTGAGATCCAGCGAGATGTCATCGGTTTCCAGATCAAGCGTGCCGGTGCCGGCCAGGTTGAGGCTGGTCGGCGGTGCAGTGAGCGACACCTGGTTGAGGCGCAAGGACCGGGTATCGCCAGTGAGGTCGAGGCGGCCATTGATCCGGGCCTGCTGAGGCCACTCCGGGTACAACTCGGTCAGGTCCAGCCGTTCCAGGTCGATTAGCAGTTCAGCGGTCAGCTCCGGGTCCAGTAGTAGTCGTCCCTGGGCGATGATCTGGCCATCAAAGACCTCGGCCAGCAGTCGCTCGATCTCGATTTCCTGCATCGAGCCCTTGAGGTCCGCCGAAAGATGGTTATCCGGCAGATCCATGCCTTCCAGGCGGCCGCTGATATTGGCTTGCCAGCCGGCCAGGTTGCCGCTGGCGGCAATCTCGAGATCGCGCGCCGCCAGTTCGAGCCCCGGCCAGTTCTCGAAAGCGCCGGTCATTTCCAGACGCAGACGCGGATCGCCCGGCAGCTCTTCGAGAACGGCCAGGCCGGACGCGCGAATCGGACCGTCGGCCTCGAAGTCGATTTCCAATTGGTCGAGCCGGCCGGTCAGTCGGATATCAAGGCGTTGACGGGTCTCCTCGTCCACCCTGTAATCGGCGCTCAGCGTCAGTTGGCCGTCGTGGGGATCGCTCAGTTGCCAGTGGCCTTGCGCCCCGAGGTCGAAATCAGGTCGGGTCAACTCAAGTTGAGTGAGTTCAAGTCGGTCGTGCCAACTGCCTGCCAGCGCCAGTCGATCGATGGTCTGGGCCTCGGGAACCGGCCCATCCTCGACGGCGGGTAGATGAATTCGGGCCTGCTCAACCAGCAATTCATCTACTCTTATCGGGATCGGGCTGCTGAGGTCAGGCATCTCGAAGGGTGGTGGGTCGGGGTCCTCCGGTCCGGGATCCGGTACGTAGATGTCGACCTCGCGAGCCCGCAGCCAGGGAATGTCCACGGCCAGTGGCAACAGGGAAACCCGCACGGCCAGATCAAGCCGCTGGACCTGCACCCGGGTGTCGGCTTCGTCGACAGAGACGCCGGTCAGAACCATGCCGCGGGAAAAACTGCCCTCCAGCGTTTCCCATTGCAGCGACGGGACGATTGCGCCGGCCCGGTTCAAGGCAAATTCCGCGCCGGAGCGGGTCGAGGTCAACCACCACCAGCCAGCCACAAGGCTGGTGGTGATCAGCACCAGGATGATGCCGGTAACGATCAGGACTTTCTTCATAGCAGGCGGGTGCCAATGGTCAGGTGGAGCCGCCAAGGCTGATCAATGTCATCCAGCGCGCGGGCGAAATCGATCTGGATCGGCCCGATCAGTGTATACCAGCGCACGCCGGCGCCCACGCCGCGCTTGAGCTCCAGCGAGCCCCAACTGTTGAATGCATTGCCGATGTCGTAAAACGTGGCAACCGACCAGTTCTCGGTCACGCGAAGCTCGTATTCCGCCGAGCCGGTCAGGATGTGATTGGCGCCGTTGCGGTTGGTGCTCAAGGTCTCGTAGCCGTAGCCGCGCACGGTCCGGTCGCCGCCGGTATGGAAGCGATAGAGCTCGGGCAGTTCGGTGACGCTCAACCTCAGTTCACGATCGTCGAGTTCCACGTCGATGCTGCGTGTGTCTGCGTCCGTGTATCCGATTTCGCCCCGCAACAGGAACTTGTGCCGGTCGGCCAGGACCCGGTGCCAACGCCCGCTAAGATAGGCTTGGGCAAAGCTGACATCCGAGCCGGCCGATTCGTGGGATGCCAGCAGGTGGGCCTGGAAAACGTGGCCCTGGGCGCTGAAGCCGGAACCCCGGATCGCCGGCAGGCGCCAGCGCGCGCCAAGGGCCAGGGTATTGGTGCTGGTTTCCAGTAATGGTGCGAGTTCGGGGTTGGCGGCCAGCAAGTCCTCGTTTTCCTGGCTGAAAGTCGCCTCCCTGAACGCATTGAATGACTCGTTCAGCCCGGCGATGAAAACGCGTTCTTCCAGCGGACCGAAATAGTCGGGCAGGAAGCGTCGTTCCTGCAAACGGCCGATCGTGATCTCGGCCTGCTCGCGGCGACCGCTGAACGCATCGAATACCGCCTCGCGCTGTTCGTCTCTGAAGCGGAAGTTGTCCTGTTCGCGTCGTAATGTGACCCCGCCGGTCCAGAAGTCAGAGGGTTTGTTGCCTCGAGGGTGCTGGTATTCGCTTCTCAGGATGAATTCATTGTTGCGCTGCTGGGCCGCGAGTCCCGAGTCAAGGCGGTTGCCGCGCGAGGACAGGTAGTGACGAATCCAGGCCAGTTGCACGCGCGCTCCCGTATCCGTGCCAAATCCGCCGGTGATCCGGTAGGTGTTGGGTGGACGTGGTTCCAGGTAATAGGTCAGATCGATGCGGCCCTCTTCGCGATCACGTTCTTCCTCGACGGCGATTCGATCGAACAGGCCGGAGCGCACGAGGGCCTCGCGCTGCTCGTCGAGGCGGGCGCTAGTGAACGGCTCGCCCGGCTGGACAATGGTCAGTCGGTCCACCAGGCGCTCGGAAAATGTATCCTGAGGCGCTCGATACTCGCCGAAGACGTAACGCCTGCCGGTGTCGAAATGAATGCGAATCCGGGCGCTGCTGCGGTCCGGGTCCACCGTGACCCGGCGCTCGCGAAAGGTGCCCTCGAAATAGCCGCGTGCCAGGGCCAGATCAGTGAGATCACGCCAGGCCTCGTCATACTCGGCGTGACGGAAGCGGTCCCCTTCGGTCAGCGGCCAGTCATCACGCCAGGACAACAGGGCTTCGTCCTGTTCGCCGTCGCCACTGAATTCGATCTGCACCTCCTCGACCCGAACCGGCTCACCCGGCACAATGTTGATTCGTGCACGCCACGGCGCACCCGGCCCGACCGGCTCATCCAGGCGGACATCGATTCGCGGCCGGTAGAAACCAAACGGCCGCAGAGCCTGTCGAACTTCATCGCGCGCGTCGGTCGCCATCTGACGCAGGCGCCATTCGGACACCTCACCCAGACGTTCGGCCCGAACCAGCGACAGGTGGGCGCGCACATTGGTCAGTAGCTGTCCGTCTACGCCGGAAATCTCGGTCACAACGGTATCGGCCCTGGCGACGGTGGCCAGAACGGACAGGATGAAGATGCCGAGCATTGCGGAATTTCGAATCACGGTAACTCTTGTTTACACCAACCAACACATTATGCTACCTGCTAGGTTAGTCCGTTGGGGTGAATGGGCGATTAACGCCGCAGATTAACGCCGCAGATAGTCGGCCCCGGTTCAGGATCTTCGATCAAGCTGTCGGTAGCCAATCGCTTCGCTGAGATGCGGGGTGTCGATGTCTCCGGCCTGGTCGAGGTCGGCAATGGTGCGGGCGACGCGCAGGATGCGGTGATGGGCCCGTGCCGACAGGTTAAGCCGCTCGCAGGCCTGCTCCAGCAATCGGGATTGGGTTTTTTCCAGCTTGCAGAATTCACGCACGCCAGCGACACCAAGTTGTGCGTTGCTCATGCCGCGCTCGGCCTGGATCTGGCGGGCCGCCATCACCCGTTCACGGATCGGGGTTGATGGCTCGCCGGGATCCTGCCCGTTCAACGACTGGCGCGGCACTTCCACCTGCAGATCGATTCGGTCGAGCAGCGGTCCGGAAATGCGATCCCGATAGCGCCGAATCTGATCCGGCGTGCAGCGGCAGCGTCCGGACGGATCCCCCTGATAGCCACAAGGGCAGGGATTCATGGCCGCAACCAATTGAAACCGGGCCGGAAATTCGGCCTGCAGCGCCGCTCGCGAGATCACGATTCGGCCCGACTCCAGCGGCTCACGCAGCACTTCGAGAACGTGACGGCTGTATTCGGGCAGCTCATCAAGAAAAAGCACACCGGCATGGGCCAGCGAAATCTCGCCTGGACGCGGCTTCGATCCTCCACCAACCAGGGCCACGCCGGAGGCGGTGTGATGAGGCGTCCTGAATCTGCGCTGGCGCCAGGTGGCCGGGTCCAGACCCATGCCGGCCACCGAGGCAATGGCGGCCGCTTCCAGGGCTTCATCCTCGCTCATCGGCGGCAGAATGCCGGGCAGGCGTGAGGCGAGTAATGTCTTGCCAGTGCCTGGCGGACCGACAAACAACAGGTTGTGGCCGCCGGCGGCGCAGATCTCCAGCGCCCGCCTGGCCCGGCCCTGGCCAATGACATCGGACAGATCAGGCCCTGTGATGCGATTGTCCTCCGGCAATGGCTTGGCTCGTTCCAGCGTTGTTTGCCCATTGACCGCCGCGACCACATCGCTCAAGTGGTTGGCCAGAAAGACTTCGGCCCCGTTCACCAGCCCCGCTTCCGCTGCATTGGCGCCTGGCACCACCAGCTTGCGCCCGGATGAACGCGCCCCGATCACCGCCGGCAGGCAGCCGCGCAC
>JBLRWT010000126.1:0-6261 GCA_047921095.1 Wenzhouxiangella sp.
GAGGCGATGACCACGGTCGACGTCAATACCGGTGCCTACGTCGGCTACCGGAATCTCGAGGAGACGATCTACAAGACCAACCTGGAAGCAGCCCAGGCGATTGCCCGCCAGCTTCGACTGAGAAACCTTGGTGGCATCATCATCATCGACTTCATCGACATGACCGAGGCGGAGCACAAGCGCCAGGTGTTGCGCACCTTGCAACGGGCTCTGGCCCGCGACCACGCTCGCAGCACCGTTTCCGAGATCTCCGGCCTGGGCCTGGTGGAAATGACCCGCAAGCGAACCACCGAAAGCCTGGAGCACCGCCTGTGCGAGCCGTGTCCGGCCTGCGATGGTCGCGGACGGATCAAGAGTGTGGACACGATTTGTGCCGAGATTTTCCGCGAGATTCTGCGCGCCGTGCGCCAGTTCGAGACCGGACAGTTGCGCGTCATGGCAGCCCCGTCGGTGGTCGACCGAATCCTGGAAGATCACCACCGATCCATCGCCGAACTCACCGAGCAGCTGGGAACCAGCATTCAGTTCCAGCCAGAAGAACAGTACGGCCAGGACCAGTTCGACGTCGTTCTGCTTTGAGCACTGCCGAGCCTACATCACGATTGCGGCGGCTATGGCGGCACTGCCGGGCATTGATTCTGACCACGCTTGCGATCGTCATCATCGTGACGGCCATTGTTGTCGGCATCGGCCGGGCGCTGATTCCCTACGCCGACGAAATCAGGCCCTGGCTGGCCGAAACGTTGTCGCAGCGTATCGGCCAGGACGTACGCATCGATCGCATCGAAGTGCAGTGGCCGCGACTGACCCCGCAGCTGGTGCTGTTCGGATCCAGCATCGGGCTGGAAGACGAGCCTTTGCTCGAGGTTGATCAGGCCCGCCTGGAACTGCATCTTCCCGACCTGTTCGGAGCCGAGCGCAACCCCTTCCGCCTGATCGTGCTGGGCCTGGACCTGGTTCTGGCCGAGGATGAGCAAGGCCGGTGGGGGCTGCAACTGGAAGGGGGTGCGCAGTTGGGGGAGCGTCCGGGCCGCGATCAGATGCTGGCTGGGGACCTGCTTGTGCGGGATGCCAGCTTGCAGATCCGGCCGCTGAACCGGCCGCAATTGGGCGCTCGCCTGGTGGAAGGGGAAATCCGTCGCCGCGGCGAGCAGACCCTTGTTCATGGCCTGTTGCAGCCGGTCGATTATGCCGAAACCGACATTGATTTCAGCCTGTTGCTCAAGCATCCCGACGGACGCTGGGAAAAGGCGCAGGCCTGGCTGCTGGCCAAAGATCTGGTGCTGGACCAATGGCTCGGCGCGGACTGGCTGCCGAGCGCTGCGGCACGGATGTCGAATGCCCGCTTGTCGCTCGAGGCGTGGTTGACCTGGTCAGCCAATGGTGACGGTCGCCTGGATGTCGATCTCGAACTGGGTGACCTGGATCTTGCCAGCGCCACGCTGCAGGCCCGCCTGCTGGCCAGCCGGCAGGGTCGTGAAACCCAGGTCGAGCTGGTTTCGCTCCAGGATCCGACTGTGCCGGGTGATCCAATGATTTCAGGCCTGGCTGTGGGCCGGAGCAGCAATGCCTGGGCGTTGGCGATTGATGATTTCGACCTGGGGTCCGTATTTGACCTGGTCCACCCGTTTCTTGAGGGCATGGCCATTGCACCCTCGCACCTGTCGGGTCGGATCAGTGACTTGAGCGCGGGTTGGCAAGCCCGGCGCGGACTCCATGCCATGAGTGGAACGGTTTCCCAGCTGGGTCTCCGTCTGCCCGATCCTCTGCCTTCGGTTGAAGCGCTCGATCTAGGCCTTGCGTTGGCCGGCGATCGCCTCGTGCTGGAACCGGGCGGGCAGCCCCGCGTGGACTGGTCGGGCCTGCTGCGCGGGTCCGTTGGCTTTGACGCCTTGGCCGGGCGGCTGCTGCTGTCACGCGAAACCATCGAGCTCCAGGGTATCCAGGTCGAAAATGAGTTCATGTCGGGCTCCGCCAATGGATGGGTGTACTTGTCCGCCGAACGCCCATTTCTTGATCTGGTCATCGAAGCTGACCGGGTCGAGTCGGTCGACCCGCGGCCGTACCTGCCACCCGACTACGTGCCGGAAGCGGCGTTGAACTGGCTGGACAACTCGATTGACTGGATTGAATCAGCCGAAGGTGTGGTGCTTTTGCACCTGCGCAGTGGCACGCCGGCGACGGAGATCAAGCCCGGCAATTTTCAGGCCGATGTGAGCTTCCGGGGACTGAATATCGACTACTGGCCTGACTGGCCGGCCGCCAGGAACATGAGCGGTACCGCCCGTTTTCTGGGTACTGGGCTCGAAGGACGGATTGACGATGGCTGGCTCGGTGAGGTCAGGCTGGTCTCGCCGGAAGTGAGCATTGCCGACCTGACTTCTCCGGTTCTGCACCTGGACCTGGTGGCCGAACCGGTGGATCTAGGCGCCATTGCCGGCTTGATTGCCTCGCTGCCACTGGAGAACTGGGATGACATCATGGCACCCATGGTCTGGACAGGCGAGGCTGGCGTGGGGGCGCAATTGACCTTGCCGTTTGCCGATATGGAAAATTGGTGGATGGAGGGTGAACTGAAGTTGCAGGGCGCCCGTTTCGATCTTCCCGCCATACCGTTATCACTGGCGCGCCTGGAGGGGTCGGTTCGTTTCGATCGCGACTTTATTGGTCCTTCCCAACTGCTCGCCAGTGCCGGCGGTGGCAAGGCGGACCGACTGACGGTTGATCTGAACGCCGGTTTTTCCGAGCCTGCCTGGATGCGTATCGAAACAGATTTCAACCCGACCAGCCTGATTGCGGAAAACCGCCTCCCGGAGGCGGTGGCCGATGCGCTGTCGGGGACCAGTCACTTTCGGATCGACCTGTCCTCGGGTGGTCGCGGGCAGATGAATATCGATATCAGCAGTGACTTGCGCGGCATGACGCTGGACTTGCCGGCGCCATTGTCGAAACCTGCCGACGCGGCCTGGCCTCTGGCGCTTGGCCTTCAAGTTTCAGACGGCCAGCTTCAGGCCCAAATTGGTCTGCACGAATGGCTCAATGCAAGCTTCAGCAGCCAACCCGAGGGCTGGCGGTTGGGGCTTGGTCTGAATCAGGAAGTGCCGGACTTGCCGACCGAAACGGGCTTCCGGGTTCGTGGTCACCTCGAGCAGATGGCGGTTTCCGAATGGATCGAAATGTCATCCGGGTTCGGCAACGCCGTGACTCTTCAGCCCGCCACTGCCGACGTGGCCATCAGCCTCGGTCGGCTCGACGGTCTGGGCCTGGAACTGGAAGCCATCGACCTGTCGGTCTGGCGGGAGGAGCAATCCTGGCAGATCGAACTGGTCGGCGACAGTATCGAGGGACGTTTGACCGTGCCGATTCCGCTGGATTCGGGCCGCGTTGTCGTCGCTGACCTTCGTCGCCTCTATCTTGACCCGGTTGTGGCCGAGCCGAGACTGGCCGAACTCGAGATCCATCCATTGAGCGATCAGACCTCCTCCGTGAGCCCCCGGGGACTGCCGCCCTTGCACCTTTTGATCGAAGATCTTCGCTGGGGCGACATGAACCTGGGCCGGGCCCGGCTCGAGTCGCATGCGATCGCCGAGGGTGTCGAGGTCGAGTTGGCCGATGTTTCGGGGCCGGATTTGCGCCTGCATGGGCGCGGTCGCTGGATCGAGCGTGATTCGCGCACCCATGGTGAGTTCCAGGGTCGATTGACGACCGGCAACCTGAGTGGCCTGCTGGCGTCCGCCGGATACGACTCCGGCGTCGAAGCCAGCCATGCCCAGATCGACGCCGATCTACGCTGGCCGGGCGCGCCCGATGACTTTGCCCTGGGACGCCTGAGTGGCGCTTTCAATCTGCAGATTTTTGACGGCAGTATTCCCGAGGCACGGCCTGGCGCCGGGCGTTTGCTCGGCCTGGCCAGTTTCAGCGCGATGCCGCGGCGCCTGATGCTTGATTTCCGTGACGTGTTCGCCGCCGGGTTGAAATTCGATGAAATCAGCGGCCGCTTCGATCTGGCAGCCGGTTTCGCCCGCACTTCCGGACTGGTGATTCGCTCTCCGGCCGCTACCATCACCATCACTGGCGACACCGATATGGCCGCACGCGAGTATGACCAGATCATTGTCGTCGAGCCAGGGCTCGGGGCAACGCTGCCGTTGATCGGTGGCCTGGCCGGCGGGCCGGTCGGTGCCGCAGCAGGCCTGGTATTGCGGTCGCTGCTCGAGCGACCTCTGCGCGGGCTGGCCGAAGCGCGCTATTCGGTTACCGGGTCCTGGGATGAACCATTCATCGAACTGGTCGACGCTCGGGTGGCCGATGAGGCCGCAGTCAAGCGGAACGCCCAATCTGCCGAAGAAAATTGATTGAATCAGGCGCCGATCGGCCGAATATAGAGGGTTCCACCTTGCAGGTAACCAATTGAATATGTTTGAACTGGCGCGCGCCCAATTGCTGGAACCATCCGGCCTGAGTCAATCCGAGATCGAACTGGCCATGGGCCGCTTGACGGGCGGCACGATCGATTTCGGCGAGTTGTATTTCCAGCGCCGGGTCCGCGAGGCCTGGATGCTCGAAGACGGCAGCGTCAGGAGCGGCAACTGGGACGTGGACCAGGGAGTCGGCGTGCGCGCCATTGCGGGTGCTGGCACCGGGTTTGCCTACGCCGATGCAATCAGTCTGCCGGCTCTGCTCGATGCGGCCGACAGTGCCCGGGCCATTACCCGCGCCGGCCAGCGTGGTCGGGTCAAGGTCGGCCCGGCGCTGGCCTCACCGCAGCGTTATGGTTCTGAAGATCCGACCAGTTCAGGTCGCGCGACCGATCGGGTCGAACTGCTGCGCACCATCGATGCCTACGTCCGCTCGCTGGATTCGCGGGTCAGCCAGGTCTCGGTCAATCTTTCAGCCAGTCACGAGGCGATACTGGTCACCGCCAGTGATGGTGCGCTGGCCGGGGATATCCGTCCGCTGGTGCGCCTGGATATCCGCGTCCTGATGGAAGAGGGTGAGCGGCGTGAGCAGGGGTTTTCAGGTGGTGGCGGCCGGTTCGGCCTGGAAGAACTGATGGGGGCCGAAACCTGGCAGGATCTGGCCAATGAAGCGGTCCGGCAGGGTGCGGTCAACCTTGGCGCCGAGGACGCGCCGGCCGGCTACATGACCGTGGTGCTCGGCCCCGGCTGGCCAGGGGTTCTGCTGCACGAGGCCATTGGCCACGGTCTCGAGGGCGATTTCAACCGCAAGGGCATTTCGGCCTTCAGCGGTCGCATGGGCGAGAAGGTCGCCAGTGACGGCTGCACCATCGTCGATGATTCCACCCTGGACCGCCGACGTGGCTCGCTCAACATCGATGACGAGGGCACGGCCGGCAACTGCACCACCCTGATCGAGAACGGCCGCCTGGTTGGCTACATGCAGGACAAGCTCAATGCGCGCCTGATGGGAGTCAAACCGACCGGCAATGGCCGTCGCGAGTCATTCGCGCACCTGCCCATGCCGCGCATGACCAACACCTACATGCTGCCGGGCGAGCACGATCCAGGCGAGATCATCGCCTCGGTGTCCGACGGCATCTATGCCGTCAACTTCAACGGTGGCCAGGTCGATATCACCTCCGGGAAATTCGTGTTTGCCGCCTCGGAAGCCTACCGGATCAAGAACGGCAAGGTCGGGCCGGCCATTCGCGGCGCCACCCTGATCGGCAACGGCCCGGATGTGCTCACCCGCGTCGGCATGATCGGCAACGACCTCAAGCTCGACAGCGGCGTCGGCGTCTGTGGCAAGGAGGGTCAGAGCGTGCCCGTTGGCGTCGGTCAGCCGACTCTGCGCATCGACGGCCTGACCGTCGGAGGCACGGCCTGATGAGCAAGCTACAGGAAGGCGGTGTTTCATCCATGCTCGACAACCCCGATCGCGAAACCGAGTTGCTGATCGGAATTTCCCGACGCGTCTTGGACCGGGCCCGCGCTGGCGGCGCCGGGCAGGCCGAGGTCAGCGTGGCCTCCAGTCTGAGCCGAGAAGCGGGCGTGCGGCTGGGCGAAGTCGAGGTGCTGGAAGAGGCCCGCGACCGCGGCGTGCGGGTGACGGTCTACTGCAACAATTGCAGTGGCAGCGCTTCGACCGGCGACCTTCGTTCCGAAGTCATCGACGAATGCGTCGACCGGGCGCTGGCCATTGCCCGTCACACTCAGGCCGACAAGGCCTCTGGCCTGGCCGATGCGAAACTGATGGCGAGCGAGTTTCCGGATCTCGATCTCTGGCATCCGATCGATGTGC
>JBLRWT010000127.1:0-6252 GCA_047921095.1 Wenzhouxiangella sp.
GGCCCATGCCGCGCACCAGGCGGCGCTGTTCGATGTGGAATTCGAGGGTGTCGCCGGGGACCACCGTGCGCGAGAACCGGGCCTTGTCGATCTTGACCAGGTAGTAAAGCTGATTTTCGCTGCCGAGCGCCTGGCGCGCGAGATGTGCCAGGCAGCCGGCAGCCTGGGCCATGGCTTCCAGAATGAGCACGCCTGGCATGACCGGATGACCGGGGAAGTGTCCCTGGAAAAAGGGTTCATTCACGGTGACATTCTTCAATGCCGTGATGCGCGGCGGATCATCCAGATGATACTCAAGCACCCGATCCACCAGCAAAAAGGGGTAGCGGTGCGGCAAGAGTTCGAGAATGCCTTCAATGTTGACCGGAGCCTGTTCGCTCATTCCTGGTTTCCTGGTGATTGGTTGTTCTTTTCGGTCCGGCGCAGCCGTCGGGCCCAGTCGTCAAGCTGGCCGAGCCGTGCCACGATGCGCTTCCACTGGCCATGGGGCCGGACCGGAATACCCGAACCATATTCCCCCGGCTTGTCGATGGAGCGCAATACGGTGCTCATGGCCGTGATGATGACCTTGTCGCAGATCGTCAGGTGGCCGGCAATTCCGGTTGCTCCCGCGATCATGCAATAACGGCCGATGGTGGTCGAGCCGGCGATACCGACGCATCCGGCGACCGCCGTGTGCGCACCAATGCGCACATTGTGGGCGATCTGGACCTGATTATCCAGACGAACGTCCTCACCGAGCACGGTATCGTCGATGGCGCCGCGATCAATGGTGGAGTTGGCCCCCACCTCGCAGTCGTCACCAAGGATGACCCGGCCCAGTTGAGGCACCTTGATCCAGTAACTCTGATCAAAGGCCAGGCCAAAGCCGTCGGCGCCGATCACGACACCGGGATGAATGATCACGCGCTGGCCCAGATGGCTGTTCCGGCCGATGTAAACCCGGGCCACGAGGTGACTGTCATCGCCAATGGTCACCCCGTTTTCGATCACGCAGCCGGGTCCAATGATCACCCGCTCACCGATGCGGCAGCCGGCGCCGATACTGACGTGCGCCGCGACGGTCGCGCTGGTGGCGACGGTAACGTCGGAGCCGATGCTTGCGCTGGGATGGATGCCGGGTGGCTGATCGGGCGCCGGATGAAAAAAGGCCGCCACCCGGGCCCAGTCCGCATAGGGGTTGGCGCTGATCAGGCAATTGCCGGCAAAACACTCGGCCTGGTTGTCAGTCAGGATCACCGCCCCGGCACGGCATTCGGCCAGGTAACGGGTATAGGCGGGATTGGCCAGGAAACTCAGTTGATCCGGTCCGGCGTGGGCCAGGGTCGCCAGCCCGGAGACGCGGTGTCGCGGTGCGCCGCGCAGCTTCAGCTCAAAGCGTTCTGCGAGGTCGGCAAGTTCGATGCCTTCATTGTCGGACTGGCTCAATGTCGATCCTTCAGCGCTGACCGCGCTGACGCGCCGGAAAGTCGTTTTCCAGCCAATCGAGTATCAGGTCCGTGATATCGATCGATGCGGAGGCATAAGCCACCGGGCTGGTCAGCACCAGCGCGTAACCTCCCTCTTCGGCAACCTGTTGCACCGCGACTTCGATGGTCTCCTCCAGAGCCTTCTTCTCGGCATTGGTGCGAAACCTCAGTTCTTCGCTCAGGTCTTCACGACGTCGGTCGATGGAGCGGCTCAGGTTACGGGCTTCGCGCTCCATCTCGAAACGGGTTTCGGCGTCGAGGTCGCGTGCTTCGGCAGCAAGAGAGCGATGCATGTTTTCCAGGCGAACCTCGTCGGCCAGCAAGGCTTCGTTGCGGGGGCGGAACTCGTGGTCAAGTGCTTCCCGGGCAGCCACGACCTGCGGCGCACTGTCAAACAGACGCTTCATGTCGACATAGCCGATGCGTGTGCCGATGTTTTCGGCAAATCCCAGGCTTGCAAGGCAAAGCGACCCGATCATCAGGCAGGCCGGCCCGAAGCGACCACGAGGGCCGCCGGTTCGGGCTTGGTGCTTCAGCGAAGCAACTTTCAGCATGACTGCCCTAAACTATATTTGAAGAATCAAAAAACCGATCCAAAAGTGAACTGCAGAAGCTGTGTATCGTCGCCGTCTTTCTTTCTGAGCGGTTGCGAAACGCTGATGATAATCGGGCCGACCGGTGCTTGCCAAGTCATCGAGATCCCAGTGGAGGCGCGCAACAGGTTGGCGTCGAAGGCGTCCAGGTCCTGGTAGACATTACCCACATCAACAAACCAGGCCAGGCGGGTCCCTGAGGCTTCGATAAACGGGATCGGAAATGCCAGTTCCAAGCCGCCGACAACTTTCAGAGCCCCCCCGATCGAACGACAGAACTGATCCTTGGGCCCGAGCGAGTTGTCGTCAAATCCGCGCACATCGGCGACGCCGCCACCAAACCAATGTTCGTAGAAGGGCAGGCCGCGGTCGACGGTGACCACTTCTTCCAGCAGGCAGGTGCGGTTTGTGAGACCGAACTGGGGCTCGATTTCCACGCCGCCGGCGTCGCGGATGCGGCGGTCGTGATTGTCGAAGGCATCCCCATAGGAGACCTCGCTGCGCACGGAAAAAGCCATCCGCTGGCCTACGGGCCAGAAGTTGCGGAATAGGTAGCTGAGCTTGTAGAACTCACGCGTGCTGCCGGGCACTGAGATCTCGGCATTGAAGCGATTGATCGAGCCGCGCGTCGGGTTGAGAAAATGGTTACGGCTGTCGCGCGACCAGGTCGTGCTGAGGCGATAGGTGGTGGTGCTCCGCTCACTGGATGAGAGGACGCCGTCACCATCCAGATCCAGAGCAATGCCCAGTGGTCGAGTGGCTGGCATCACAATAATAGGCGGCCCGTCCGGGTCACCCGGCGGAGGCGCCTGGGTCAGCCCGAGATTGATGTCCCGCGCCTGTACGGAGGCGCCGAACCGCAAAAAGCTGAGCTCGGTCACCGGGAAGCCGAAATTGACCCCGCCGGCTGCCTCGCTGGTGGCAAACTCGGAAAGGGTGGAGCTGCCCCCCCCAAAGCTATCGAATTCGCTGTATCGGAGGAAAAAGCCGCGCGACACGCCATCATCGGTCCAGTACGGGTTGGTGTAGTTGACACCGACCTGGGTTACGATGCGGCTTTTCTGCATGGAAGCGCCGACCTGTCTGCCGGTGCCGAGGAAGTTGCTTTGCTCGATAGAGATCGAGCCGATGATACCCTGGAATTGAGAGAACCCGAGACCAACCTGGAAACTGCCGGAGGCCACTTCTGTAACATTCACGACGATGTCGATCTGGTCGTCGGAGCCCTCGACCGGAATGGTCTCGATATTGACGTTATCGAAAAAACCGAGGCGCTGGAGGCGAAGTCGGGAACGGTCGATGGCGTTTTGCGAGAACCAGGCGCCTTCAAACTGACGCATTTCACGGCGAAGGACCTCATCCTTGGTCTGGGTATTACCCCTGAAATCGATTCGACGCACGTAGACCCGGTGCCCGGGTTCGATGAAGAAATTCAGCTCGACTTCACGGTTTTCCCGATCGATCCGCGGGATTGGATTGATGTTGGCAAACGCGTAGCCAACATTAGCCAGCAGCGCTGAAATACGTTCCATGCTCTGCTCGAGGTCGCGGCGCGAGAACGTGTCGCCGGCCTCGACCCGCATCAACAGCCGCAGGGTTTCTTCCGGCATGATCAGGTCGCCAGTGAAGATGACGTCGCTGACGGTAAAGACCTCCCCTTCACGGATGTTGGCGGTGACGAAGATTTCCTGCAGGTTCGGGCTGATCGACACCTGGGTGGATTCGATGGCGAAGTCGATATACCCGCGATCCATGTAAAAAGAGCGCAACTCTTCAAGGTCGCCGGCGACTCTTTCTCGTGTGTACTGGTCGCGGTTCCTCCAGAAAAACAGGCCGCGGGTGGTATGGGACTCGAAATCGTCACGCAGCTCGCGTTCGCTGAAGCTCTCGTTGCCGACGATATTGATGTGGCGGATGCGCGACGCCTTGCCTTCGGACACGACAATCGACAGATCCACCCTGTTTCGCTCCAGGGTCGTGACGCGGGGGTCAACAGTCACGCTGTAGTGGCCACGTGAATAGTACTGGCGAATCATTTCCTGCTGAAGCCGGTCAATTTCCAGCTGATTGAAGATCTCCCCTTCAGCGATGCCAACCGCCGCCAGCGCCGGCATCAGGTCATCTGTGTCGATTTGCCGGTTTCCGTCGATACTGATCGATGAAATGGCCGGCCGCTCCGTCACGCCGATAATCAGAACGCCGTTTTCTCGCTCAAGCCAGATGTCGCTGAAAAACCCGGTCTGATACAGATCGCGAATCGTGCTGCGTGCCAGGGAGGGTGTGAGCTCGTCGCCAACCTCAACAGGGCTGAAGCTGAAGACAGTGCCTTCGGATATCCGCTGCAAGCCATCAACCCGAATATCGGTCACTCGGAAAGTTTCGGCTGCGGCCAGATTGAAGGCAAGGATCAGGAGCAGCAGTAGACAGAGCTTTTTCATGGAAAACCTTGTTGTTCGTTCACGGCGACTCTCCGGCTGGTGGAGAGCCGACGCAGTTTAGGTGATCAATCGTAATATATCGTTAAAAACGGCCAGCCCCATCAGGCTGACCACCAGCAGCAGGCCAACGTACTGGCCGACAATCTGGGTGCGCATTGAAACAGGAGAACCCTTGATGAGTTCGATAAAGTAGTACATCAGGTGGCCGCCGTCCAGCATCGGGATCGGCAGCAGATTGATGATCGCCAGCGACAGGCTGATCAACCCCAGGAAGAACAGGAACCGGGAAAATCCCAATCGGGCCGACGAGTGCGCCATCTGGGCGATGGTGATCGGGCCCGACAGGTTGCTCAAGGACGCGCTGCCTGTCACCATGCGACCCAGAATGCCGAGGGTCGCCGTGGTCAGACGCCAGGTCTCACCAGTGGCTTCGCCCAAAGCGGCGATCGGGCCGAGTTGCAGGATGGTGAACATCCGATCGAACTGGGCCTGCAACTCAGGGCCCGGTTCGGGCGCCTGGATTCCGATGACAGGTCGGCCCTGCTGCACCTCCGGGGTAACATCAAAGCTCAGTTGGCGACCATTTCGCGCGACCTCAATCGCCAGCGATTGCGGCGTGCCGGCCTCATCCATCGCCAATTCGGGAATCAGGCGGGCGACGTCACGCCAGCCAAAGACCTCATGACTGTTGATAGCCACTATTCGGTCTCCGGCGCTGATGCCTGCACCTGCGGCTGGCGTGCCTGCGGCGACTTCGCCAATCAGGGCGGGCAGATCGGGACGCCACGGCTCCAGGCCAAGGTAGTCCAGCGTGTTCTCTTCGCGGAAAGTTGGCCCGACCCGGTCCAGGGACAGTCTCACTTGTCGTCGTATCCCGTCCAGGTCTTCCACTTCAACGGTCACCGGACGTCGATCGAGTGCTGCCGGCATCAGGCCAAGCAGGGCGTGCGTCCAGGTTTCTGTTCGGCGCTGATCGACGGCAACGATCAGGTCCTGTTCCCGCAGGCCGGCTTCGGCGGCCAGCCCGGTGGTTGGGCCAAGCACGGGGCGGGTCTCGGGAATGCCGACAACAAACATCAGCCAGAAGGCGGCAACGGCGAAAATCAGGTTGAATATCGGCCCGGCAGCGACGATGGCAATGCGTTGACCGATGGGCTTGCCATTGAAGGCCTGATCCCGCTCCTCCGGAGCGACCGGGCCTTCGCGTTCGTCCAGCATCTTGACGTAGCCGCCCAGTGGAATGGCGGCAATACGATATTCCGTTCCGTCGGCGCCGGTTCGCGACCACAGTGCGCGTCCAAAGCCGACCGAAAAGCGCAGCACCTTTACCCCACAGCGGCGGGCGACCCAGTAGTGCCCGAACTCATGAAACGTGATGAGCAGGCCGAGGGCCACGATCAGCCAGAAAATTGGACCAATAATTTCCATCATCAGGTATGTTTCGGCAGCAAAGCCGCAAGTAGCGACCGGGGCAAGGATTGCCTTGGTATTGTATCGGCAACGGAACGTGGATTTGGTTCGATTACTGGCCCCACAATGCAATGGCCAGGGCGAAAAAAGGCAGCGCGGCGGCGAGGCTGTCGAACCGATCGAGGATGCCACCATGGCCCGGCAGCAGATTCGAGGTGTCTTTCATTTGCCGTTGGCGCTTGAGGAGGCTGATGAAAAGGTCGCCCCCCATGGAAATGATGGCCAGACCGCCGGCAAGAATACCCGCCACAATGGGCAGAAAGGGGCTGTGCGGCATGACGG
>JBLRWT010000128.1:0-6250 GCA_047921095.1 Wenzhouxiangella sp.
CTACCTGATCAGGTTCGACTTTATGCGCCGGGGATCTGGCCCCGGCCTGCGCAGATCGATGACTCGGTCGCCCCGGCGCAAGCCGCCACTATCCGGAGCCCGAACTTGCGCGCTTATTGTGCGCTGTGCCATATCTCGTTGTTGACTTCATTAAATCCCTGTGATTTACTTAATTAAAAGTTAACTCCTGATAACGACAACGACGAGGGTAGAAGCATGCAGATTCAGCATCCCCGATCATTGCTGGCGGCGACGATTGCCGCTGCCTTGCTCAATGCACCGCTGCTGGCACAGGAACCGGAAACCGATGGGCCGGAGGTAGATGGTGAAGGCACCGAATCGGTCGGCGAGCGCTACATGGACCAGATTGTGGTGACCGGGTCACCGCGCGGCGTGAGCAAGTTTCTCACGACCCGTTCGATCAACACCCTGAGCCCGGACGAAGTCGATCGCACCGCTGCACGCAATGCGGCCGAGGTCCTGCGCGCCATACCCGGCGTTCGATCCGAGGCTTCGGCCGGCGAGGGCAATACCAACATATCGGTTCGTGGGGTCCCGATCGCCGCCGGGGGCTCGAAGTTCGTGCAGCTGCAGGAAGACGGCATGCCGATTCTGCAGTTCGGCGACATCATCGTCGGCACCTCCGACCAGTTCCTGCGCCTGGACAACACGCTGGGCCGGGTAGAAGTGCTCAAGGGCAGCAGTGCCGCAACACTGGCCAGCAACTCACCGGCCGGGGTGATCAACTTCATCAGCAAGACCGGTAACGAAGAGGGCGGCAGCGTTCGCCTCACGCCCGGCATCGATCATGACAGCACGCGGGTGGACTTTGAATACGGCGGCCCGATCGGGCGCGACTGGCAGTTCCACGTCGGTGGTTTCTATCGGCGCGGCGAAGGCGTCCGGGACGTTGATTTCAATGCCTCCGACGGCGGCCAGATCAAGGCCAATGTCACGCGCTGGCTGGATCGTGGTCACCTGCGCGTGTACTTCAAGTATCTCGATGACAACGTGCCGACCTACCTGCCCATGCCGATGCTGGCCAGCCAGAAGTCGATTCCCGGCCTGGATGCCAAAGAAGCTTCCAACATCAGCCGCGACCTGGGCGACATCACCAGTTTCGATGTCGATGGCCTGCAGCGTCGCAGCAGCATTCGCGATGGGAACTCCAGCGAGCAGTTCGGGATCGGCCTTGATTTCAACTATGAAGTCGCGCCCCGGCTAGAGTTGAATCAGCGCTTCCGCTTCAACAGCATGTCGGGCAGCTTCTTTGGGGCATTCACCGCCGACATCGGCAGCGCGACAGATATCGAATCGCTGTCGGTGGTCCTTGACGGCACCGGTGCCAACGGTCTTGCATTCATCTCGGGCCCGAACGCCGGGCAGGTCATGAGCGGCGCCGAACTGGCCAACCTCAACGGCAACGGTCTGCTTCAGAACATCCGTACCTTCGACAACGATCTGAAGAGCCTGGACAATTTCACCAACGATCTCAGCCTGACCCGGCTGTTCGACAACTTCGAGCTCACCGTCGGGTATTACCGGGCCAGCCAGGACATCGACGTCAACTGGTTCTGGCAGACGTTCCTGCAGGATGTTTCCAACGATGCCCGTCTGGTCGATGTGTTTGCCGACGGCCAGCAACTGACCGAGAACGGCCAGCTTGCCTTTGGTGCGCCGGACTGGGGTGGGTGCTGTTTCCGTGACACCAACCTGGAGGCCGATATCGATGCCTTCTACCTGGCCGGGACATTCCGGCCTACCGACAGCCTGAGCATCGATGCCAGCCTGCGGTATGACGATGGCGATGCAACCGGGCACTATGCCTTCGGGCAAACGCGCGATCTCGGGGTCGGTCCCGATGCGCCGCTGGCGCTGCAGAACGTCGAATACGTCGACAGCGCGGCGATCAACGCCACGCGCTTCGACTACGACTGGAGTTACTGGTCGTATTCGCTGGCGGCCAACTACACGCTGACCGATCAGGTTGCGGTGTTCGGCAGCTATTCCGAAGGCTCGCGCGTCAACGCCGACCGGCTCGGCGACGGCGGCTTTCTGGAAAACGGCACTGCCGTGGAAGGATCAGTCGAGAACGACATCAAGTCGATCGAGCTGGGCGTGAAGTACCAGAACCGGAATATCGGTGTGTTCGCCACCGGCTTCTATGTCGAGACGGACGATGCGAACTCCGAGTCCAAGGGCGAAGACGACCGGGCCCGGATTCGCAGTTACGAATCAATCGGAATCGAAGTGGAAACGGTGGCCAATTTCGGTGACTTCCATTTCCGCGGTGCTGCAACCTGGACCGATGCCGAAATCGACAAGAGCAACGACCCGAGCCTGATCGGCAACACGCCGCGCCGTCAGGCCGACTGGGTCTGGAGCCTGTCGCCGAGTTATCGCATCGGTCGGCATGCGATCGGCGTGTCGGTCATCGGCACTACGGATTCATACTCGCAGGACGACAACAGCTACGAGATGGACGGGTTTACCTATGTCAATCTGTTTGCCGAAGCCGTGATCACCGATCAGTTCAGACTGAACTTCACGGTCAACAACCTGTTCGACAAACTCGGAATTACCGAGGCCGAGGGCGGGCTCAGCGTCATCAACGGACAGGAATTCATCCGGGCCCGGTCGATCGCCGGACGCAGTGCAGCGCTCTCGGTGATCTACGAGTTCTGACGCTGCCCGCTCCCGCCCTCCCCCGCGAGCGGGGAGGGCGGAGCGGAACCGCGGCGTGATCTTCGGTCTCGCGACCGCACTGGCCGTCGCGAATCGAGTCACCGCCGGGCGGGGGACTCAGTTGCTATGTTCACCCGGCGTCCGCCTTTTGCAGCATGAGTGCTGGAAGCACACGCATTTGCGACAGCCGGCAATGCTTCACCTTTCAGGGATGATGTCTGGATGAACCTTCATTTCATCGATTTGGCCATTATCGTTGTGCTGTTCGTGGCAACGATCACGATTGGTCTTGTGCTCAGCCGCCGGCACGGCTCCACCGATGCGTATTTCCTCGCCGGCCGCTCCATGGTCTGGCCGTTGATCGGGCTTTCGCTTTTCGCTTCCAACATGTCCAGCACATCACTGATCGGCCTGGCCGGCGATGCCTATGCCACCGGCGTTTCAGTGTTCAATTACGAGTGGATGGCGGCCTTTGTTCTGATCGTTTTTGCGCTGTTCTTTCTGCCCTCGCTGCTCAAGACCGGCGTCTATACCATGCCCGAAGTGCTGGAGCGACGTTTTGACCGCCGATCGCGGCATTTCTTTTCGGCCCTGACGATCTTTCTGAATATCGTTGTCGATACCGCCGGCAGCCTGTTTGCCGGTGCGTTGCTGCTCAAGATGGTATTTCCGGAAATCCCGCTGTGGCAGATGATCACGTTCCTTGCCGTGGTAGCCGGTATCTATACCATTGCCGGTGGACTCAAGGCGGTGATCTACACCGACGCCATTCAGGCCGTGTTGCTAATCATGGCCGCGATCATGGTCTCCTGGTTTGCCTTCGACAAGGCTGGTGGCTGGAGCGCGGTCATGAGCCAGATCGACCCCGACAAGCTCAGTCTGATCCGCCCGGCCTCCGATGCCTATGTGCCTTGGCCGGGCCTGATCACCGGGGTCTTCCTGCTGGGTTTTTACTTCTGGTGTACCAACCAGTTCATGATGCAGCGCGTTCTGGCCGCCCGCGACATCAACCATGGCCGATGGGGCATGCTGTTTGCAGGCTTTCTCAAGCTGCCGATGATCTTCATCATGGTGCTGCCGGGAACGGTGGCAATCGTCCTGTACCCGTCGCTGGACCGCCCCGACCTGGTCTACCCGACCCTGATGTTCGACCTGCTACCGGTCGGCTTGTTGGGGCTGGGGCTGGCCGGTTTCATCGCCGCGTTGATGTCGCAGATCGACTCGACGCTGAATTCGGCCTCGACTCTGACGACCATGGATTTCATTCGCCCGAAATTTCCGAATCTGGATGACCACAAGCTGATGCGCATCGGTCAGTTCGTGACCTTTCTGTTCATGCTGCTGGCCGTGGCCTGGGCGCCGCAGATCGAGAACTTTGCCTCACTGTTCCGCTATCTGCAAACCATCCTGGCCTATGCCGTGCCGCCGGTGGTCGCACTGTTCATCATCGGTTTTTTCTGGAAGGGCGCGACGGCCAACGGCGCGTTCTGGACACTGGTAACCGGCGCGGTGGCCGGGGCGCTGCTGTTTGCCTGCAATGAAGTGCTGGGCCTGATCGATATCCATTTCCTCTATGTCGCGCCCATTCTGTTCGCGGTAGGAGCTCTTGCGCTGTTCACCATCAGCCTTCTCGATCCGACGCCGCGCAAGGCGCCGGGTGAGTTCCAGTGGTCGGCTGCGGCTTTCCGCGAGGAAACGCGCCAGTTGCGGGGTGAGCCGCTGTATCGCAATTACCGATTCCATGCCCTGCTGATACTGCTTGCAATTGCGGGCCTGCTGGTCTGGTTCTGGTAAGGATTGCTCAGGCATGGGGAGTCGGTTGAATGAACGGGATGGAAAGGATTTGCTGGTGAACGGATTACTGGGCGGCGTGGAAGCCGGGGGCACCAAGTTCAACTGCGTGGTCGCGCGCGGACCCGATCAGGTGCTGGAGCGCACCACGATCCCGACCGGCCTGCCGGCGGATACCCTGGCCGCGGTGGTCGAATTCTTCCGACACTCGGCGCGCCGGCACGGGCCGCTGGCCGCGATCGGCGTGGCAAGCTTCGGTCCGGTCGAGCTGGACCGGGCATCGACCGACTACGGGTTGATTACCAATACCCCCAAGGAACACTGGAGCCGGGTGGCGATCGTCTCGACGCTGGAGCGCGAGCTGGCCGTGCCGGTGGCCTTCGAGACCGACGTCAACGGCGCGGCGCTGGGCGAGGGCCATGGCGGTGCCGCCGACGGCCTGGATCATTACGCCTATGTCACCATCGGGACCGGCATCGGCGCCGGCCTGATCCACCGGGGGCGGCCGCTTCACGGCTTCAGTCACCCGGAAGTCGGGCACATGCTGGTGCCGCGCCACAGCGATGACGATTACCCCGGCCAGTGTCCATTCCATGGCGATTGCCTGGAAGGGCTGGCCTGCGGCCCGGCTCTGCGCGCGCGCTGGGGCCGGGATCCGGCCGGGCTGCCGGCGGATCACCCGGCCTGGGAGATCGAGGCTTTTTATCTGGCTTCGATGTGTGTCAACCTGGTCGCGACATTCATGCCGCGGCGGATCATCCTCGGTGGTGGTGTAATGGCCGCCGATGGCCTGCTCCAGCAGGTTCGTCACCAGTTTTGCCGATTGAGCGGCAACTATTTCCAGGCACTGGACAGGGAAAGCATGCGAGACTTCCTGGTCATTCCGGGTCATCAGGGTCGATCGGGCGAGATCGGCGCCCTGATCCTGGCCCGGGGACTGGTTGAACGGGAATGAACAGACTGTGGCAAAAGGCAGCAACTCCAGCCGGCTGGGACGTTACAACAAGAGCATCCTGCTGACCGAGCTTCGGCGCTCGGGCACCGCGTCCAAGGCCGTGATGGCGCAACGCAGCGGTCTGTCGCCGCAGGCCGTGACCCGCATCGTCGATGAGCTTGAAAAACAGGGGCTGGTCCGGCAATGCGGGCGCCAGCGCGGCGGCAAGGGTCAGCCTTCGGTGCTGTACCGCATTAACCCTTCCGGCGCCTATGCCATCGGCATCAAGCTGGGCCGGCGTTACATGGAGATGCTGGTGATGGATTTCGGCGGCCGGGTGCTGGACCGGATCCACCATATTCATGCCTGGCCCGATCCGGAGCAACTGCTGACCCGGATAGAGGCGGGATTGAGCGCCCTGACGCAGACCCTGACGATGGAGCAGCGCCGCCGGCTGATGGGAGTCGGAGTGGCCATGCCCTGGTTCATCGGCCAGCTCGAGGACGATTTCGGCATGAGCCAGGAGGCTGCGGAAAAGTGGCGCACGCTGGATTTCAGCGCCGAGCTGGAAAAGCGCACCACGCTGCCGCTGTTCTTTGAAAACGACGACTCGGCCGCCGCGATCGCCGAGCTGCTGTTCGGCTGTGGTACGGAGTTGTCGGATTTCCTTTATGTCTACCTGGGCACGTTCGTCGGTGGCGGGGTGGTGGTGGACGGCAATCTGCAGCCGGGCTTTCACGGCAACTCCGGGGCGTTTGCCTCCATGCCGGTACCGCCGTCGGCCCTGCCGGCCCCGGGTTCGCCGCACAAGTCCCCTGATATCCTGATGAACCGCGCCTC
>JBLRWT010000129.1:0-6233 GCA_047921095.1 Wenzhouxiangella sp.
CGTGCTGTCGCTGCGCTTGCTGATCGGCTGGCATTACCTGAACAAGTTGCGGTTATCGGCCGACCGTATCGCCTGCGCGCACATGGAGCCGGCACTGGCCCGTTTACGCAAAGAGTTCGGCATCGTCCGCCCTGTTCAGGTTGCCGCTTCGAAACTCATTCGTTCGCCGCTGGTCATTGGCTGGCTCCGACCACTGATCCTGTTTCCGCCGGCGCTGGTCAACCAGTTGCCCATGACGCAGATCGAGATGATCCTGGCGCATGAGCTTGCCCATATCCGCCGTCATGACCATCTGGTCAACCTGTTTCAGACCGTGATGGAGACCCTGTTTTTCTACCAGCCCGCGGTGGCCTGGGTGTCGCGACAAATCAGAATCGAGCGCGAGAACGCCTGCGACGATCTGGCTGTCTCGGCCACTCATGATCGCCTGGCCTATGTCGAAATGCTTGCCTCTCTGGAACAGCTCCGCCATCCCGCGCCGCGTCTGACCCTGGCCATTCATGATGGTCAGATCCTCAGCCGTATCCGCCGTCTTGTCGAGCAGGCCAGGCCGAGCCGGCAACGCGGTGTTACTTTGCCGGTCATTCTTCTGATCTCATTGGCGGCCGGCGCGACCGGTTTGTTCGTCATACCGAAGCCTGATGAAACGGCCAGTATCGTCCCTGAGTCCGAATCCATGGAAGCCCCCGAAAAACGTCATCTGACGGAATTTCTCGAAGCTGAGCAAGGCAGTATTGAACCTCTGCCCGAATCAGAGACTGCCGAAGCTGCGATGCTGGTTGCCCCGGCCGCCATCGTGCTGGAACAGCCCGAGCCATTGGTTATCGCGCAACATTCCATTTCTGACAGTGGACGGACAGAAACGGCCAGACCCGCGCCGGAAACTGGACTATTGACCGAGTCCGCTGAGGCGCTCGACGATGCGCTTGAACAACCCCCCATTGTCGCCGATTCGGTGCTGGCAGAAACGGCCTCTTCGCCGGCTACGGTCGAGGAAGCGCCACCGCTGGATACCAGCCAGGAAGAGGCTGACCAGGCCGACACCGGTTTGTTGCTAGCTGCAGCCATCCCGGACCCAACATTCACGCCAAAGATCGATCCGTCAATGGAAGTCGAATCTGAGCCCATAACCGGTGGCGCATTGATTCACCGGGTCGAGCCCGGCTTTCCGGCGCGCGCTCGTCGGACGCTGTCCGAAGGCCTGGTTGAGCTTGAATTTCAGGTTGACGCCCAGGGTTCGGTCCGGAACATCCGGGTGATCAGTGAAACCCCGCGTGGCCTGGACTTTGGCCGCTCTGCAACCGCGGCTGTCCAGCAATGGCAATATGAGCCTTTCCGTCAGGGAGACAGCACCATCGAGCGCGTTGTACGAATTGAAGTGGAGTACACCTCGCCGGAAGGCTGCATTGAAACCGTGGCGTCACGCATTCCGCGTTGCTAGGAAGCCTCTGAACGTGGCCAACCCCGACGCCTGATCCGGGTTTCACCGCTGACTCTCATGCACCTCTCCCCCCATAGGCCGCCTGGCCTGCCCAGGCGCGTGGGGACATGGACCGTATTTTGAGTGTACTATTGCGAATCGCATTAATGGAGTCACACTATGTTTGCACGAATTGCAGTCGCCGGCCTGGTTGGTATTCTGAGCACCGGCGTGGCGATAGCTGTCGCCGAGGAGCCCAATATCAATCCGGGCCTGTGGGAGTACACCAACACCATGACGTTCGAGTCCGAATTTCCGATCCCGGACCAGACCAACACCTCGACCGAGTGCGTCACTGCCGAGGATGTGGCCCAGGGGGATGCATTCATCGAGGAGATGGAAGGCTGTGAGCTGACCCGTCGCGAAATGCGTTACGACAGCATGGATTACGTCATGGAATGCACCGCGCCTGACGGCTCTTCTGTCGTCATGAATGCCCGGATGGAGTTTCATGGCGATAGCTCGACAGGCACCATCAGCGGCGACATGGAAACCCCGATGGGCCCGATGAAGATGAAGGCGGAAATGGATGGTCGTCGAATTGGCGAGTGCTGATTGGCGCAACTTCGATAACAATAAAAAGGCCCCGGACTGCGGGGCTTTTTTTATTCCGCGCCCGCTCCCTCCGAGCCCAGGCCTGCCAAGGCCGCGCGGTGTATTTCCGGATTGTAGTAGCGGGTCTTGATGCCGCTGGCCTTGAAAACGGCGCAGTCGGCGGGCTTCAGCTGACCATTCTTGCTGGCCTGGGTGGCTGACCACCAGCCCGAGGGATAACAGGGCTGGGGAAAGGCCAGGGTCCTGATTTCACTGAAACCGGCCCTGGTCATGTTGTCTCGAATACCGGTGATCAGTTCCTGGTGCAAAAGAGGCGATTCGCTTTGCTGCACCATGATGCCGCCCTCGGCCAGCGCCCGGTAGCAATCAGCAACAAATCCCGGGCCAAACAAACCTTCAGCCGGGCCAATGGGGTCGGTCGAATCGACAATGATCAGATCAAGACTGCCCTGGTCGAGGTTTTTTACATGGGCCAGACCGTCATCAAAGACCAGCTCGGCCCGTGGATCAGAATTGCGTGCGCACAATTCCGGGAAATGCTTTTCTGCCAGCCGGGTCACCTGCTCGTCGATCTCGACCTGGGTGCAATGCTCAACGGCATCGTGCCTTAGCACCTCGGACAATGTCCCGCAATCGCCGCCACCGATGATCAGCACACGCTTCGGCTCAGGATGGCTGAACAGCGCCGGATGGGTCAGCATCTCGTGGTAGAGATAGTTGTCGCGGGTCGTCAGCATCACGAAACCATCGATCACCATCAGCTTGCCCCAGTGGGTCGTCTGGTAAATATCGATGGTCTGATAATCGGTCTGTTCATGCGCCAGGCGGGTCTCGATCGACCACGACAGGGCCGAACCGGCATCGGTATGAACCTCGGTAAACCACTTCTGATGGCTGGGCAGCATCGTATCGACTTTGTTTGAGTATCCGCGCATGGTACCGAAAAGGCGCCCCTGACGGTGCCTGGGTTCAAAGCCCGGTTACAATCCTGTTCTTCATATCACGGCCCGATGCGAATCATGTCCATGGATCTGGTAGACCAGGCGCGCAAACGCTATGCCATTGACCGTTGGTCGGAAGGCTTCTTCGATATCAACGAAAGCGGTCAGCTTTGCGCCCGGCCCGAGGGCAAGGCCGGCGAGCCGGTTGTCCTGTCCGACATCGTCGCCCAGGCCCAGCGCGAAGGCCTGCGCCTGCCCCTTCTGATCCGTTTTCCCCAGATCCTTGTCGCGCGCGCACGCCAGCTGGTTGAAGCCTTTGATCAGGCCATCGACCAGCTCGACTATACGGGCAACTACACCGCGGTTTATCCGATCAAGGTCAATCAGCAATCCAGCGTGGTCCGAACTCTGGCCGGGGTGGAGGGCCTTGGCCTCGAGGTCGGCAGCAAACCCGAACTGATCGCCGCGCTGGCCATCGCCCGGCCCGGCACGACCATCATCTGCAACGGCTACAAGGATGCAGCCTACATTCGACTGGCCTTGAGCGGCTGCCGGCTCGGGCTCAACCCGATCATCGTCATCGAAAAACCGAACGAATGGCCGCTGGTCGAGCGCGAAGCGCGGCGGCTTGGCGTGGAACCAACCGTGGGGGTGCGCTTACGCCTGTCGTCTCTCGGGACAGGTAACTGGCAGAACACCGGCGGCGAGCGGGCCAAGTTCGGCCTGGCCGCAAGCCAGGTGCTGGACCTGGTCGAGGCCATGCGCAGCGCCGATTGCCTGGGTTGGCTCGGCCTGCTCCATTTTCACATGGGTTCGCAAATGTCCAACCTGCGCGATATCCAGCGCGGGGTCCGGGAAGCCGGCCGCTACCTGACCGAACTGGTCGAAGCTGGCGTCAAGGTTCGTTACCTCGATATCGGCGGTGGCTTGGGCGTGGATTACGAAGGCGGCGGAACACGCAGCTTCTGTTCGATGAACTATTCCTTGACCCAGTACGCGCATGCCATCGTCGCCGGCATCAGCGAACTCTGTCACGAGCGCAATTTGCCAATGCCAGACCTGATTTCCGAATCCGGGCGCGCGCTGACCGCCCATCACGCCGTGCTGATCACCAACGTCACGGCCACCGAGCGCCTGCCGCGCCATGTCGGCCCGGTCAGCGACCAGGATCATCAACTGATCCGCAACCTGGCCGAAGTACTCGAACTGGCCGACAGCCGCGAACCGGAAGAATCGTTTCTCGAAGCCGAGCACCTGCTCGAAGAGGGGCGCAACCTGTTTCTCTACGGCGATCTGTCATTAAAGGACCGGGCCCGGATCGAGCCGATGTATTACGCGATCCTCGACCGCATCGCAGACCAACTGGACCCTGAGCATCGGCGCCATCGCGAGCTGCGCGAGCGAATCCGCTACCAGTTGTCGGACAAGTATTTCATCAACCTGTCGATCTTCCAGTCACTACCTGACATCTGGGCGATCGACCAGGTTTTTCCGATCGTGCCCCTGGTCCGACTGAATGAAACGCCGACCGAGCGCGCCGTACTCGAGGACCTGACCTGCGACTCCGACGGCCGCATCGACCAATACGTCGACCGTGGCCTGCTCGAGCCCACCCTGCCGGTCCATGCCATTGCCCCCGGCGAGATCTACCTGCTGGGCATATTCATGGCCGGCGCCTACCAGGAAACCCTCGGCGACATCCACAACCTGTTCGGCGACACCGACAGCGTCGATGTCCACCGGGACGGCAAGGGGTTCAAGCTCGACAACGCGCGCGCCGGTGACACTGCCGATGTCCTGCTGGAAATGGTCGGCTACGATGCCCGCGCCCTGATGACCGCCTGCCGGGCCCGCGTGGCCGCCGCCGGACTGGATCAGGAGGAAGCCGACCGGCTGGAACGGCTGCTGGCCGAAGGTTTGTCGGCCTATACCTACCTCGAAACCACGGGTAACAAATCATGAAGACAGGCTGGATTGGATTGGGCGCCATGGGCTGGCCCATGGCCGGCCACCTGCATCGGGCAGGACAACTGACCCACATCTGGAATCGAAGCAGGGAAAAAGCCGAAGCCTTCGCCGAACAACATCCGGACGTGACGATGGCCGACAGCCTCGGCAGCCTGGCGACAGCCGTGGATGTGATCGCAGTCTGCGTCTCGGCCGATGATGATCTGCAGGCGATCATCAACGACATGACCAGTGATTTCAGGCCCGGTCAGATCGTTGTCGATCACTCCACGGTCAGCCCGGCCACGGCGCGCGAGATTGCTACCCAACTGAAGGAGATCAACGTCGGTTTTGTCGATGCGCCGGTAACCGGCGGCGTCGAGGGCGCTGTCAAGGGTACGTTGGCGATCATGGCCGGTGGCGCCTGGGACCACTTCCATGCCCTGAAACCGGTCTTCGCCGCCTATGCAAAGGTCAGCCATCATCTTGGCCCCAGCGGCTGTGGCCAGGCGGCCAAGGCCGTCAACCAGTTGATGGTGGCCGGGATCGCCGAGGCCGTATGCGAGTCTCTGGCGCTGATGGAAACCCTGGATCTGCCGCGAGAAGCCATGCTCGAACTGCTCGCCGGCGGTGCGGCCGGCAACTGGTTCCTCGACAAGCGCGGCCGGACCATGCTCGCCGACGAATTCGACGTCGGCTTCGCCCCGGCCCTGCTGCTCAAGGATCTGAAAATCTGCAAGGCCCTGTGCGACGAGGCCGGTTTCGAATCCAGAGTAGTCGATCTGGCGTTGACCGACTACGCGGCACTGGTCAAAGCCGGCGAGCCCGGCCGCGACATCTCGGCCCTGATCCGGCAGAAGCTAACGCGTTAAAAAGGTGAAAGGTGAAAGGTGAAAGGGAAAAGAAATTCCTTTCCGTCTCCCCGTCTTCCGGCCCCCTTTTGAGATGTGAATGGACCCGCTTGGAATCGGTTAGAATCAGCACTACGCAGGGAGGGGATTCCGATTGGCCTGTGAACTAAGGTTGCCGGGGAATAGTATGAGGATCCGGTCGTTTTCCCGCTCCCCTGCTCTTCCTGCGCTCCCTGAAAACATAAACTAACCACAAGTCAGCAATCATGCTGGCAGGGAGAAGAGAACATGCATGCTAGAGCCTATTTGCTGGTACTGGTCCTGTTATCAGGCCTGGCACTGGCCGAAGATCGCACACCACCAGCCAGTTGGTCCCTGGAAAGAAACAGCCCGGAGGCGCTGAACGGTCTTGATCAAGACCGCTTCGGTGTTCTTGATCTTGAGGCCATCGCAGCCGAA
>JBLRWT010000130.1:0-6229 GCA_047921095.1 Wenzhouxiangella sp.
TCGACCATCGTGATGGCCAGGCCTACCTTCAGCGACCGGATGGAGGTCATTGTGCGATCGAATTTTCAGCCGTACCGATACGGGATACGGAAAGGGCCATTGTCGGCGCCGTGATTGTTTTCAATGACATCAGCGAAGACCTGCGTATTCGCAATCAGCTCGCCTATCAGGCCGAGCACGACGCATTGACCGGCCTGGGCAATCGATATCGATTCGAGACCGAAGCTGAAAATCTGATCCAGAGCGCGAAACGCGATGGGGGTGTTCATACCCTGCTGTACATGGATCTTGACCAGTTCAAGATCGTCAATGACACCTGCGGGCACCATGCCGGCGACCAACTGCTTCGCCAACTCGCTGTCGTCATCGTCAACCAGGTTCGTCATGACGATCTGGTCGCCCGCCTCGGTGGTGATGAATTCGGCCTGCTGCTGGCCGACTGCCCCCCGGAACGTGGCGCCTTGATTGCGACCGCCATCATCGAGGCCATCAACGAGTTTCAATTTCACTGGGAAACCCGCACCTTTTCAGTCGGCATCAGTGTCGGCCTGGTCGCTCTCGATGGCAAGGCAGACTCGACCACCCTGCTCAAGGCCGCCGACCAGGCCTGCTATGCAGCCAAGGACCAGGGACGCAACCGTTTTCAGATTTACCGCAGCGACGACGATGCCCTGGTCCAGCGCAGCGTCGAGTTGCGTGCAGCCGCCGATATCGACGCCGCGATCCGGGAAAACCGTTTCGAACTTTACTGCCAGCACATCGTCAGCCTTGGAGAAGATCCCGACGCCGGACATACCGAAATCCTGTTGCGAATGAGAAGTCGCGATGGTCAGCTGATTTCGCCGGGTGAATTTTTGCCAGGCGCCGAGCGCTACGGCAAGATGGCGGTCATCGACCGATGGGTGGTTCGCCGCGTCTTCACCAAGATGAGCGAACTGAAATCAAACGGTCAACTCGAAGCCCGCCAGCGATTTACCATCAACCTGTCCGGCTCCACGATCAACGATCCTGGTTTTCACGATTACGTGGACACCTTGTTGAAATCCAGCGGGATCAGCGCAGCCAATGTCTGTTTTGAGGTGACCGAAAGCAGCGCGGTGACCAACTTTGCCGGCGCCAGTCGCTTTCTGCAGGACATGCGTACTCTCGGTTGCCGCATCATGCTGGATGATTTCGGCAGCGGCCTGAGCTCGTTTACCTATCTCAAGATGCTGCCGATCGACTACCTCAAGATCGATGGGGCGCTGATCCGCGACATTGCCAGCAACCCTTTCGACCTGGCGATCCTGCGTGCCATCCAGGACGTCGCCCGTGCCATTGAGGTGCCGGTCGTCGCCGAACACGTGCAGTGCCAGGCAGTCCTTGAGAAGCTGCGCGAGATCGGAATCGAGTACGCACAGGGTTACCTGCTTCACGAGCCGGAACCCTGGGCGAGTGGCGAAGCGTGACTTGTTTCACCTGACAATGCGCCAGCAGGCGGCTACCATAAGCTGAACAGAACAAGTCAGAGGGTCAGGATCATGGGAGACCGGCGGATCAGCCCCGTAACCGAGCGACTTTTGCATCTGGACGTGTTGCGCGGTTTTGCCCTGTTGGGCATTCTGCTGGTGAATTTTGAATGGTTTGCACGGCCTCTGCAGGCCATCGTGCTTGGCGCCGATCCTGGTTTGAGCGGAGCCGATCAACTCGTTGACTGGTTGATCAAGGTCCTGGCCGAAGGAAAATTCTACCCGCTGTTCTCCATGCTCTTCGGCGCCGGTTTTGCCCTGATGGCCGAGCGCGCCCTGAACCGCGCCGCGCCATTCTGGGGTGTTTACCTGCGCCGCCTGATGTTTCTCACCCTGTTCGGCCTGGCTCATATGTTGCTGATCTGGGCCGGCGATATCCTGCTGGTCTACTCGCTGTGCGCATTCGTCATGGTGCTGCTGTTTCGCAACACCCCGGTTCGGCGGCTGTGGAAATGGGCCATCGCTTTTTTCGCCTTGCCGGTGTTGTTCATCTGGGCCGCGGCCCTGATGATCACTCTTGTCCAGATGGATCCTGAAATCGGAGCCGAAGTGGCGGCCGTGATGGAAGCCGACCAGGACGCCATGCGTGAGCGGGTGGAAGCGGCCGCCATGGTTCATGCCACCGGCAGTTATGTGGACAACATTGGTCAGCGACTCAGCGACATGGCGTTCCTCCTGGCCAACTTCATTTTCTGGGTGCCGCCGATACTGGGTTTTTTCCTGATCGGGCGCTGGCTGGTGCAGACCGGGCGCCTGACCCGGCCGAGCGAGCACCAGATGTACTTTCGGCGCTGGCGCGCGCGCGGACTCCTTGGCGGGCTGGTTCTGGCTGTCGCTGCCACCGCCCTTTTGTACCGGGCCAATCTGGTCATGCCGACGCCAGCCGTCGCGCTGGGCTCGACCCTCGCCCTGGCCTCGGGGATCCTGCTGTCGCTCGGCTATCTTTCAATGATTACCCTGTCGGCCGAACGTCTGCGTTTCCTGGCGCCGGTTGGCCAGATGGCGCTGAGCAATTACCTGGCCCAGTCACTGTTCTGGACCTGGACGTTCTATGGCCACGGTCTGGGGCTTTGGGGCCAGGTGCCGCGCTGGTCGCACCTGGTGCTGGCGCTGGCTTTTTTCGCCATGCAGATCATCATCAGCCGATGGTGGTTGACGAAATTCCGCTTTGGCCCGGCCGAATGGCTGTGGCGCAGCCTGACCTACTGGCAACGCCAGCCCATGCTCAAACTCGACTGAGGTGGATCCTCAGCTGAAGGTTTGCCGAAGAATCACGACTCGGCAGGCGGCTCGTCGTCCTCGTTGTCGTCTTGTTCGTCCTCAGCTGCTTCGTCAGTCTCTACATCCTCGGTTTCTTCGGTACGGTCGCGCCGCTCACGCAGGGCGCGCAACAGCAGGTCACTGCTGCGCTCACGCCGTTCGGGTTCATCTGCCTGATCATCCCTGGCCTCCTCGGGCGGCGGTTCTTCATCGGCCAGTTCGTCAATTAGCTCCTCGGCCCGACGCTCGCCGCGCGGCAGCAAGCGCTGCTCGAGCTGGTCGCGCAAAGCGCGTTCGGCGATTTGGCCCAGGTTGACTTGCACTGTGGGTTCACCAATGGGTCCGGCAATGGCCAGGGGCACGCGGCCACCCGTGGCCTCTCGCAGAGTCCGCGGCAGCCGTGACGTCAGCGCTTCGCCCATGGCCAGCTCAAGCTGGTAATCAACCGTCCCTGCCGGCAAATCGATCTGGCCAATACCGGTCAGGCCGAAGTCGCTGGCGACCAGGCTCAAGTCGGGCAATTCGACAATGCCCGACCGCGCCACCAGTGATCCACCGAAGGATTCAAACGCGGTCTGGCCGCCAAACACCCGGCTCACGTTCGCCAGGTTGGCAGTGGTCAATTCCTCGCTGACCAGCCGCTGCAGATCGACGCCGAGCAGAGCGCCCTGTTGAATGCTGTACGAACCACTGCCATCCAGAGAGCGCAGGATGCCGGCAAGATCAAAGCCACTGAAGCTCAGATCAAGCTGAAGATCGCCACTGCCCTGCACTGGCGCGGCGGCGCCGCTCAGCTCGGCGAGGCGGTCCACCATGATGCCCTCCAGGCGCGGCTGCAGTACGATTCGCGCTGGCGTCTGGCTGAAATCCACTTCCATGCGGCCATCAAAGCGCCCGCCCAGCAATCGGGCGTTCAGCGGCGAGAGCACCAGCACATTGTCCGCGAGCCGAGCCTGGGCTTCGACATCATCAAGACTCAGCACATCCGACACCACCAGCGTCTGCAAGGCCAGGCTGAACGTCGCATTCACCCCTTCCAGCCCTTCGAAGCCAGCGACCTCCACTTCCCGATCGGCCGCAGGCGCATCGGCGCGCCCATTGGCAAGCAAGGGTCGCAAGTCAAGGTGCTCGCCGCTGACGGCCAGGTTGAGGTGAACCTGGTCATCGATCCGTGCGTCACCGCGTGCATCCAGTTGCTGTTCATTCAGGCCAATCCGGGCCGCGGGGATTTCGGCGCTGATCGTTTCGCCAAGGCTGACCGTCAACGGCTCGACCGCGACGAAGGCCAGCCGAGCCGCCTCCACCGCCAGGGTGACATCAAGAACGGGAAAGACCAGAACCGGGGTATCGGGGCGCGCGTCGATAGTCATTGCCGCGCGCAGGCTGCCACTGCCACCGTTGTCGGGCAAGTCGAATTCGGCCAACAGGCGGGCGACATCGATCGTGCCGGCATCACGCGCAACCTGCACAGTGCCTTCAACACGACTCAGCCGAACCAGTTCACCATCGGCGTCGGACACGCGTGCCGACAGGCGAAACGGGATGGGTTGCTCAACCCGGAACGGGTCCATTGAAAATGACTCGATCAAAACCTGCGTCTGTTCGCCAGTTCGCTGGTCCAGGTTGATCATGGCAACATTGCGCAGAGATACCTCGCCCAGGCGCAAGTGCGACAGATCGACTTCCTCGGGGCGGGTCGGATCGGGTTCGGCGGTCAGCAGGCCATCGAGATTGGATCGCCCGGCGGGATTGGTGACCAGGTGCAACTCGGCATCATCAAGGCGGATCGCACCCGTCTCCACCTCGCCCCGAAACAGCGGCCAGACCCGGACCGAGGCGGTCGCCGTACCAATGTGGGCCAGGGGTGGCGCTTCGCCGAAGTCTGGCGGGTTGGCCACGCCGACATCACTGATTTCAATCGCCAGCCACGGAAACAGACGCAACGACATCGGGCCGGCCAGCGTCACTTCGCGACCCAACTGCGCCGAGGCACGCTGAGCGATATCGTCGCGGTAATCGTCCGGGTCAACAAGAACAACGGCCGCCACGGCCAGAACCAATATCACCCCGAGCACGAGGGCAAAAACGATCAGCAGATTACGCAACATTTTCCTGGCTTCCTTGTGACCAACCCCGCAAGCTTAGCAGAGACCTTGTGCCGGCTGATAGGCCCAGCAACAAGGCCAGCAGCAGCCAGCCTGGCCAACCCAGAACCGGCACTGGCAGCGGTTCCGGATCGCCCGCCAGATTGGTCAGGCCGACCATCAGCACCAACTCGTCGGAGCCCGCCACCTCGACAAGAATTTCGTGTACGCCAACGATGTCGCCTGCCATCACCCGGGCCTGGGCCCGACCGTCGTTGTCGGTAAATGCTTCGAATGCCCCCTCCACTACGAATTTTCCAGGCTTTTTCCGCCAGCCCAAGCTGACTCGGCCCCCACTTCCCCCTACAATCGGTCTCATGCACTCCCTGAATCCAACCTCCGCCGGCCGCGTGCTGGCTCGATTCTGCCCGGCGCTGGCATTGCTGCTGACACTGACCGCGTGTGAGCCGGTCATCCAGGCCCAGCCCGTCGACAGGCCACCGCCCTTGCTATTGATTTCCATCGACGGTTTTCGCCACGATTACTTCGACCTGGCCGATACACCCGCCCTGGACCGCCTGGTCGAGGCCGGTTTCAGGGCCGACAGCCTCCAGCATGTGTTTCCGACCAAGACCTTTCCAACCCATTACTCGCTCGTGACCGGCGTTCACCCCGGCACCCACGGCATTGTGGCCAACAGCATGTGGGACCCGGTGCGCGACAGTCGCTTCTCAATGCGCAATCGCGCCGCCGTCGGTGACGGCTACTGGTACGACGCGGCCGAGCCGATCTGGGTCACGGCCGAGCGCCAGGGCCTGATCGCGGCAACCTACTTCTGGCCGGGCTCGGAAGCCCGGATTCACCGCATTCGGCCAACCTATTGGAAGCTTTATGACGCCTCGGCACGCCATTCAGAACGGGTCGAGCAGGTCCTCGCCTGGATGGATCTTCCCGCTGCCGAGCGACCGGACCTTTACACATTGTATTTCAGTTCGGTCGATTCACTGGCTCATCGACATGGGCCAGGTGCGGCGCAAGTTGGACGCGCGCTGGCTGACATCGACCGCCATATCGGCTTGCTGCTCGATGGCCTCCAGGCTCGCAACATGCTTGAAAATATGCACATCCTCGTGGTCTCCGACCATGGCATGAGCGCAGTTGACCTGGATCGGTACATCATGCTGGACGACTACCTCGACCTCGGCCAGGTCAGGGTCTCGGACTGGGGCCCGGCCGCCCAGATCTGGGCTGGCCGACAGTCAGTCGATGACATCATGGCCACACTCGATGGCGCACATCCCAACATGCGGGCCTGGCGCGCGGCCGATATTCCCGCCCGGTATCACTTCGGCAGCCACCGACGCGTTCCCGACGTGC
>JBLRWT010000131.1:0-6219 GCA_047921095.1 Wenzhouxiangella sp.
GGTGAAGCCGAGGCCGGCGACCCAGCCGGCCAGCTCGGTCAAGGTCAGATCGTTCACCTGGCCGAGATGCAGCCCGGCGCCCCAGCGGTAGTTTTCCTGGTTGGTCGAATTACCGAACGCGACGGCGAAATCATCCGATGCCAGGCGATCAAGCGCACCCTGCAGCGACGCCAGCAAGACCGTGTCACGGGCCGTGGCTGGATCAGGCGCATCGGGCACGTTGAAATAGGTCAGACCCGAGGCGGCCTGGCCCTGGGTCAGCGGGAACAGACGCAGCTGGTTGACCAGCGCGCGCCATGCGGTCTTGGCGCCAGGTAATTCGTCCCCCAGGCCAACTGCGGTCAGGGTACCGTCAATGGTGTTGGCGATCACTTCACCGCGCCAGACACTGTAGATCGTCGCCGCGACACTGTCGGCAATCTGCTGATCGGTCGGCACACTATTGCCGGTTGGATCGCCGCCCGGATCGAAGCCACCGGGAATTCCGGTCGGTGTCGAGAAATTCCAGGCTGCAAGGCGACCCATGGCCTCTTCGATGCGTGGATCACCAGCCAGCGCCGCCAGGCCGGGCCATGCGCCTTCATCGCCAGCATTGCTGTAGGCCTGCAGAAGATGCGGAAGCAGCAACTCGGCGTCAAGCAACTCGTTGTTGGCCTGCAGGGCTTTCATGTCGTCGATCGTGACATTGCCCTGGGTGACGAGGTCCTGCAGAACGCGATCGATTCGACCCATTCTCAGATCGGCGTAACCGGTGTTGAGGTAATACAGGCCGTTGCCGCCCGGACGCAACTGGTTCAGCGGGTTTCCGTCCAGGGTGGTGCCGACCGGGTCGTTATTGGCATTGGCCAGATAGCCCCAGGGCGGATTGATGACCTGCGGCATTTCATTGCGCGGAATGACCGCATAAGGGGTCGCCTGACCGGGCTGCGGGTCGGAATCGATCAGCCATTCATGATTGAGCGTGCCGTTGCCGTTCCTGATGAACCAGGGCGGAATGCCGCCATCCGGGGCCAGGTCGTTCTGCAAGTCGGCCCGCAGCGGCATTTCACCACCGACGAAATAGGCGATATTGCCCTCGATATCCGCATAAAGGAAATTCTGAGAGCCGAAAGCGAAATCACGCAGACCGAGTTCGAACTCTTCCATGCTGCTGGCTCGGCTCCAGGTGCGGAAAGTCGACAGTTCGAATGTCGGCCCCCAACCAGTGTACTGAACGCTCAGGGCGGTATCCCCCAGCAGTTCCACAATGGGCCCGTTGTTGCGGCGCGGCACGATAAAGGTGATGCCCCCGGCGTCAAAGCCGACGTTGGCCCGGTTCACATCATCGAATGTGCCGTTGCCCGGCGTGTTCAGAAAATAGGATTGGAACGCATAAAGAATCGGCTCGGGCTGGCCATTGTGCACCGTGTGGGTCGGAAGACCGAAGTTATTGACCCTGATTTCGTCCTGGAATACATCGGTCACATCCAGCCGGTTGACCGTCGAGCCCCAGCACAGGAATTCGTTGCAGGCCTGTGGATTGACCGGCGCGCCCGGAAAGACCACGCCACTGACCGCCATCCCCTCATCACGGATGACCAGGTTCTCGTTCATGAAAATGGGCGGCGCGGTCAGACCCAGGTGAGGGTCATTGGCAAAGAGGGGATAGCCCGATTCGGTATGCTCACCGGACACGGCCCACCAGTTGCTCCCCAAATCCAGACCTTCACTGAAAAACGGCAGGTCCTTGACGGCGTCACGATAGTTCCTGGCCATTTCCACCAGGGCAGGATCCATCCTTGGCATGGCCCTGGTCATTGCATGGTCGGCATCCACGCTTTCCAGACCGCTGTACGGTGAGGTCGCAGCCTCGGCGGCATGGACTTTCGGGCTGGCAGCGTCCGGGATGATGATGCCGATGCGATCGAAGAAATCCGGCACCGTGACGCGACCATCGACCGGAATGCTGGCATTGAGATCCTGCAGGAACAATGCGGTGCCGTCGAAGCCGACGATGTCACCGACTGCCTGGTAGGTACCGATTCGAATCGTATTGCCAATGGCCGAAAGGCTCTGGTCGAACGATAGCTGGAAAGCCAGCAGCTTGCCGATGGCCAGCGAGTCGACCGCCGACCAGGGTTCGGCCATGCTCAGTTCCAGAGCGCCATATTCGACCGGCAACGGGTTGGTAGCGAGGTAATGATTGACGCCGTCGGCGTAGGCTTTCAGCCAGCTTTTTTCTGTCGCGCTCAGGCGCGTGTAGCTGGCCCAGGCCGCCCTGCGCAGTCCCAGGGTGCGAAGCTGGATGTCGTTGGCCAACGCGGGTTGGCCCACCAGTTCGCCCAGTGTGCCACTGGCCACGCGGCGGAGGAAATCGATCTGGAACATTCGGTCGCTGGCATGCAGGTAGCCCTGCACGAAGGTGACGTCGGTTTCGGTCTCGCCGACGATGGTCGGAATACCGTCAGCGTCAGTGAAGACCGTGACGTTGTCGATCAGGCGAGGCACTTCAATCGGCTGGGCCTGGATGGCAGCGGCAGCGAGAACGCTGACTGCAAGAATGAGCATGTTCCGCATGGTCTATCCCCGAATTTTATTGTAGAGCGCCGATTATGGCACAAGTTTCGCGATGCCATTCGCCACCGTATGTCATCCCGGACCCGGCGGCCAAACATCGCCCCGGCGGCGAAATCAAAGCTCGGTGCGAACGTCCAGCAACTCGGGGAAAAAGGTCAGATCAAGAGCGCGTTTGAGAAAGTCGACACCACTGGAGCCGCCGGTTCCAGTCTTGAATCCAATGACTCTTTCGACCGTCTTCATGTGGCGAAAGCGCCAGAGCTGGAAGGATTGCTCTACATCGATCAGGCGCTCGCACAAGGCGTACTCGGACCAATAGCGATCGGTGTTTTGGTAGATCCTGACAAAGACCGGGACCAGTTCAGGATTGCGCTGATGCGCCTCGCTCCAGTCCCGCTCAACACAGTCGGCCGGCACGCCATGGCCCTGACGATGCAGGTAGCGCAGAAACTCGTCATAGAGACTCGGCGCCTCGAGCGCTTGCTCAAGGCGCTGGTGATACTTGTCCGAGTGACGAAACAGCTTGAGCATCTGGCGGTTCTTGTTTCCGAGCATGAATTCGACCAGCCGGTACTGGTAAGACTGAAAACCCGACGCGTCCCCGAAGATATGGCGGAACTGGACGTATTCACTCGGCGTCAGCGTCTCGAGCACTGCCCACTGATTGAACAGCTGCTGCTGTACAGACTTGATCCGCGCCAGAATTTTCAGGCACGGGCCAGGGTCGTCAGCAGCCATGTGGGCCATGGCTGCGCGCAGCTCGTGAATCACGAGCTTGAACCACAGTTCAGACGTCTGATGCTGGATGATGAACAGCATCTCGTCATGGTGTGGCGGGTTGGACAAGGGGTGCTGGGCGCCCAGAATCCGTTCCAGATCCAGGTAACCGGAATAATCGAGCTTGCCGGCCAGGTCGGTTTGGATGCTGTCTTCCAGGTCGCGCTGGTTGCGTGTCCGGGATTCGGTCTGGCCCTCGGCTTCACGGCTCGGTTGGTCGCCGGATTCGTTCATGTTCAAGGCCTCTCGTTGGCAAACCATGAGTTTAACGCGACCGTCCCGGCAGCGTATAATGGCGGCCTCCTGAATCGGCGCCGCAGGGTGCGTCGATCACTCGAATTCCAGGACCAACCGACGAGGTGTCAACATGGCGCGAACTGTCGCCGCATTCAAGGTGGACTATTTCCAATTCCTGGGGCCTGATGGCAACCTGCTGGACAACCAGCAAGTTCCTGCTCTGGCCCGTGATCTCAATCGACTGAGCGAGCTTTACAAGCTGATGGTGCTGACCCGGGTCTTCGACAAGAAAGCCGTCGCCTTGCAGCGCACTGGCAAGCTCGGCACGTATGCCGCCAGTCTCGGCCATGAGGCCGCACACATCTCGATTGGCGCTGCCATGCGGGACGAGGACTGTTTCGCGCCGATGTACCGCGAGTACGGCGCCCAGTTCTACCGCGGCGTCAAAATGTCGGAAGTCCTCCTTTACTGGGGCGGAGACGAGCGCGGCAACAAGTTCTCGAGCCCGACTCATGATTTTTCCTGGTGCGTGCCGATCGCCACGCAGTGCCTGCATGCCGCTGGCGCGGCGATGGCATTCAAACTGAAGAACGAGCCCCGGGTCGCGGTCTCCGTTGTCGGCGACGGCGGTTCGTCCAAGGGCGACTTTCTCGAAGCCATCAATGCCGCCAGCGCATGGAAGCTGCCGCTGGTGCTGGTGGTGGTCAACAACCAGTGGGCCATTTCGGTGCCGCGATCGAAGCAGAACACAGCGGCCACGCTGGCCCAGAAAGGTATCGCCGGCGGCCTGCCGAGCATCCAGGTTGATGGCAATGACCTGATTGCCTGCCTTTGGGCGATGGAAAAAGCCGTTTCGGCGGCGCGCGAAGGCAAGGGCGCATTCGTGATCGAGATGATGACCTATCGCCTGAGCGACCACACCACGGCCGACGACGCACGCCGCTACCGACCCCAGGAAGAGGTGGACGAAGCCTGGCGGAACGAACCCCTGTCACGCCTGCGCAAGTATCTGATCAATCAGGGCGCGTGGGATGAGGCCCAGGAAGAAGAACTGGTCAGCGAATGCGTCGAGTTTGCCCAGCAGGCCGCCGACGAATACATCGACATTGTCACCAACGACCCGCAGCCGGTTACCGCGATGTTTGATTACATGTACAAGGAACTGCCACACGACCTGGCCGAGCAACGCGCCTACGCCGAGGAATTCCCCGAAGACGGAGGACAGCACTGATGGCCCAGATCACTCTGATTGAAGGCGTGACCCTGGCCCTGGCCCGGGCCATGGAAGAGGACAGCAGCGTTGTTGTCCTGGGCGAGGATGTGGGCGTCAATGGCGGCGTGTTTCGGGCCACGGCCGGGTTGCAGCAACGGTTTGGCGACAGCCGCGTCATTGATACGCCCCTGGCCGAAGTCATGATCGCCGGCATGAGCGTTGGCATGGCGGCCCATGGCATCAAGCCGGTTGCCGAAGCCCAGTTCTGTGGCTTCACCATGCCGATGATCGACCACCTCATGTGTCACGCCGGTCGCATGCGCAATCGGACCCGCGGTCGGCTGAGCTGCCCGATGGTGCTGCGTTTTCCGAGTGGCGGCGGCATCCATGCTCCGGAGCACCACTCCGAGAGTCCGGAAGCCCTGTTTGCGCACATGCCGGGAATTCGGGTCGTGATGCCCTCATCGCCTTCGCGGGCCTATGGTCTGCTGCTGGCGGCCATTCGCGATCCCGATCCAGTGGTATTCATGGAGCCCAAGCGAATCTATCGCTGGCAACGCGAGGAAGTGGTCGATGACGGTGAAGAGTTGCCGCTGGACGTCTGCTTCACGTTGCGCGATGGCAATGATCTGACCCTGGTCACCTGGGGCGCGATGATCAAGGAAACACTTCAGGCTGCCGACGAACTCGAAAAGCAGGGTGTCAGCGTCGAAGTGATCGACGTGGCGACCATCAGCCCCCTGGACATGGATACGATCCAGGAGTCCGTGGAGCGCACGGGTCGCTGCGTGATCGTGCAGGAAGCGCCGCGCCATTGCGGTGTCGCCAGCGAGATCGCCGCCAACCTGGCCGATGCCGGAATCTGGAACCTGCATGCCCCGGTCAAGCGCGTTTGTGGTTACGATACGGTCATGCCGCTCTACCGCAATGAAATGAAGTACATGCCCAGCGTCCGTCGCATCGTGCATGCCGCTAATCAGGTTCTGGAGGTTTCATGAAAGTTTTCAAATTGCCCGATCTCGGCGAGGGGTTGCCGGATGCAGAAATCGTCGAATGGCTGGTTGAGGAAGGCGACGAGGTCAAGCTCGATCAGCCACTGGTTTCGATGGAAACCGCCAAGGCGGTCGTTGAAGTGCCGAGCCCCTTCTCCGGCAAGGTCGCCAAGTTTCACGGTCAGGCGGGTGACGTGATTCAGACCGGCGCGCCATTGGCAGAATTCCAGGTCGAGGGCGAATCAGACGATTTGCCCGAGCCCGAGCCCGAGCCGGCCAGCGCCGAGCCAGAAGCCGCCGAACCCCAGGCCGGAGCAGAGCCTCATACGAGCCGGGCTGAACCCTCACCGGAACCCTCGGGCCGGGATGCCGTCGAGGATGTTCAACCTGAGCCTGAGGAGCAGGACCGGGCTCCCTCCGATGAGCGCGCGGACACCGGCACAG
>JBLRWT010000132.1:0-6077 GCA_047921095.1 Wenzhouxiangella sp.
CGCAAGGCGGTCGTCGTACCAGAGCCCGTAGGCGAGTATTCGGGCCACCAGCCGCTCTTCGGTTTCCGAAGGATGCCGAGCCACGATCAGACGCAGGGATTGGTAGATGCCCCGGTCCGTATCGGACAGGCCAAGATGCACCTTGTACGGTGTCGCTCGTTGTGCCATGGATGAATGTGTCATGCGGTGCCGGTGGGCAGTGTAGCCGCTCTGCGCCCGCGGAAACCACTATAAAGCCGGAATAATCTGACCGTCGGGCGGGAGAGTGGATGCGCAGTCGCGATGCAGGTTCTTCCCAGACTTTTTCTATCGCACCAGAGACTGTCCATCGTGCCGCCGGACGAGCTGGTACAGGAATCCATCCACTCGATATCCCTCTTGAAAAGCCGTTGTCGAATATTCTCCAGTTCAAGCAAGACGCCGGGAGAATACTTCGCGTAGGCTTCATCGAAGGCAACCTTGAAGCTGAAAGCGCCAGGGCCACTGGAGAAGTTGACCTGGGTCGAAATCGTTCGGCCATCAAGCCTCAGCCGAAGCATCAACAGGCGATTCGATTCGAACAGTTGGCGCATCACTGTTTGAAAAAAGCATTGTTCAGCCGGATCAAGTGCCATGGCCGTGCCGGCCCGCCCTTTCCAGCCGGACTGCTCCAGAGCCAGAAAGTCCTGGATCCATTCTTCAATATCATCAGAAGCCGTCAGGTTCTGAAACTCCAGTTCGCCAAGCTCACCCAGCCGCCTTTGCTGCCTGCGCAGTTCCCGGCGCTTCTTGTTGCCAAGGCAGGACGCAAGATACTCGTCGGGCTCGCCCTGCGCCACAAGCAAGGCTCGTTCAAGCTTCAGTGTGCAAAAAAAGTGACGCTGGCGATTTTTCAAGACAGCTTGCAAGGTGGCCCATAAGCCACCATCCCGCCCGAAGCCATTCAGCTCCAGGGCCACTTCCTTTGATGGCCGGGAATCCAGCCAGTCGAGCAAGGCATTGAAAAAGAAGCGCTCCGAGCCGGCACGCACCAATGGCGTCCCGAGAAAACAGTGCAAATGCTGCCAGGTTCTCAGCGCCGAGATGGGCAGGCCGTGGAAGCGGGCCGTGCGCTCCAGCGGCAACAGGCCGACAAGCTGGTCATCGTCAAAGACCAGCAGCACTTCGACCTGCTCGGCATCCAGGCATTCCAGTGCCGCCGACAACATTTCGCGCTCGAAAAATATATTTGGCTCGGCGGCATTGGCCGCCAGTTCATCAAGTGCCGACCCCCACCGCGCCAACTCGGTGGCCGATCTCGCTATGAAACATCCCATGAATCTGCCGGGCCTTTGAAGTGTGACCGCTTGGGCGGAAGATTAACCTGCCCGGCCGCAGACTTTTGTACGCTACCGAACGGGATCACCCGCCGACGGCATAGCAACTTGAAATGTCCGGCCATTCCTCGGCCTTGATGGTCGTGTAATGACGCCAGAACTCGTTGTCGATGGCCCGCAGCCGCGTCGCGGTATCTTCGCGCCGGTAGCGCCCCAGGTGTGACGGCCCGCCGTTGTAGGCGGCATAGGTCGCCCTGATCAGGTTGTCGTCGCCGCCAGGCTGCTCATGTTCGCCACGCCGAATGGCGTAATCAACCAGGTAGTGAGTCAGAATTTCGATACCGGCGTTGACGTTGTAATCGACTTCGTCGGCCAGTCGATCCAGGTCATAAACGCTGCGCCAGACCCGGCCGTTGATCTGCATCATGCCGACTGCGCCGATCGGAGATCGCAGCACCTGCGGGTCACTGGTTGAGCCGGTGAACTGGCGCCAGCAGGATTCCTTCCAGGCCGTGGCCCGAACCAGCGGGTCCAGTCGTGCCGTCAGCCTGTCCGGCACCCTGTCATTGGCCACCAGCCAGGCACTGGCCTGCTCCTCCAGCAGGCGGGCCACCAACGCCAGGTAGTCATCGAGGATCGCCAGGCGCGGAACCAGCCCCCGCAGCGCCTCGGCCGGAGGGGTGTCACCGGCCTGGGCCACGGGGATAAGCCAGGATCCGGCCCGACCGATTCCGCTGGCTACCCTGCGCAAGAAAGCAGCCGTTGTAGTCACGGGCTCGAGCCTGGCATCCAATCCGAGCAGCGCGCGAAATGCCGGGTCGACATCCAACGATAGCGGTGTGAAGCTCAGCGGCGCAGATTCGGCCAGCAGCATACGGGCCAGCCGACGCAGCCCGTCCCGTGTGATTTCCAGGCCATATTCGGGACCGAGGGCATCCAGCGCCCGCAGAAGATCGCCACCGGCCATGAACCCGGCCAATCTGAAATCAACTTCAAGCCCTGGTGTTTCCAGTCGTTCCAGCTCACCCAGCAAAGGCCGCAACCGATCCCAGGTTGTCAAAAAAAGCCGGCGGACCGCATCGACCTCGCCATCATCGCTGGCCAGCGCCTCGGCGATCGCATGGCGCGCATCCAGCAACACCGAAAGCAGTTCGGTGCGAAGCGCATCGGAATCGGTCGAGTAGGCCAGGGCGGCAATGATGGTGGTCAGAAAACCGTCAAACTCGTCTTCCAGAGTTTGCCACTGGGCAAGCTCGGCGCCATCCAGAATGGGCTCGGGCTCACGGTCAAGCTGGGAAATGGCGCGAACCTGGAAAGCCAGCCAGGCCCTGATGCCCTCTTGATCGGTTTCCAGCCGGGCGATGCGGGTCCGTTGCAGCAGTGACCGCTCCAATGCGTGGCCCGGTGCCAGCAATTGCTCGATCAGCTCGTCAATCGCTTCAAGTGGCTCGGTCAAATCGACCCGGACCCGGTTCATGCGCGGAATGACCAGCGCATCGGCAAGCATGCGAGCCGGCCGGCTCAGAACGCCCGGGCTGCCATCCGGTCGCGTCATTTCAATCGAATCCGGCGCAAACTCGATGGCCAGCCCCGAGGCCGTCACCGCCGGCACCAACCCGATTTCAAGTCGGCCTTGCCATGGCGCCAGACCGCGGCAGGTACCCAGTACGCGCGCTCCCGCCGTGGCGGTCAAGGCCAGCGACACATCAAGCCGGCCATCCCTGGGCATCACGACCAGGTCAGACAAGCCCAACTGGTTGCATGGGTCATCCCCCAGCGTGCCATGACCCTGACCATCCAGTTCAAGCACGTCGCCGATCGCTGCGGCAATGTGCACAGCTTCGGCCAGCAGCGGGATTTCAATCTCGTCTGCGGCCAGCGCGTTCCAGGCGGGCATGAGCAGGACACAAAGCAGCAGTCCGGTTTGTTTCATTCTGGCTTCCCTAAAGAGGATTTACAGTAAGGGCCTTTGACTTGTTATCGGCCTGGGACGGTTGGAGCGCATGATGTGGCAAACAGTTCCATTCAACGTGCGGATCTGCTGGTGCACGGTGGGCCAAGCCCTTGAAATCATCCAGAAAAAGGCGTAGGGTCATTTTGGGCTAATGCAGAAAGCAGGGCAATCCCATGAAACGAACGCTATTGATTCTTGTTGCCATCGCCGCGATCGGGCTGGTCTTTGTTTTCGCTCATTCCTCCAAGCCGGAGAACGAGCGCGCTGATTTTCTTCCGGATCTGGCACCCGTCGGGGCCACATTGCTTGACGGGCTGGGCGACTACAGCATGCCGATCAGCTCTGATCACCCCGGCGTGCAGCAATGGTTTGACCAGGCACTGACGCTGACCTACGGCTTCAATCACGATGCGGCCGAGCGCTCGTATCTGAAGGCGGCCGAACTCGATCCCGAATGCGCCATGTGCTGGTGGGGTGCCGCCCTCGTCCTCGGCCCGCATGTCAACGCGGCGATGGACCCGGCCAACAATGAAGCTGCCTTCGAACGCCTCCAGGCCGCCCAGGCGCTGGCGCCCAAGGCCAGCGAGCGCGAGCAGGCCTATATTCGCGCACTGTCAGCACGCTACATCGCAGACCCGCCGGAAGACCGCACCCCGCTTGACCAGGCCTACGCCGAAGCCATGGCCGAGCTGGCCCGCGAATACCCCGATGACCTGGACGCCGCGACACTGCATGCCGAAGCAATGATGAACCTGCAACCCTGGGACTTCTGGGAAGAGGACGGCTCGCCCAAGGGACAGACGCCGCAGATCGTGGCTGTATTGGAATCGGTCATGGCGCGTGATCCCAGCCACGCCGGTGCCCTCCATCTGTATATTCACGCCGTCGAGGCCTCCGATGAACCAGAGCGCGGTGCAGCGGCTGCCGACCGCCTGCGCGGCCTCATTCCCGGCTCCGGTCACCTGGTGCATATGCCTGCGCACATCTATGCCCGCGTCGGTCGCTGGCAGGACGCGGTCGAAGTCAACCAGGACGCGATCAAGTCCGACGACGCCTACCTGGCCGCCTGCCGTCCGGCGCCCGGGGTTTACCCGCTGGGCTACGTTCCACATAACCATCACTTTCTGTGGTTTGCCGCCACCATGATCGGCGACCGCGCGACGGCGCTGGCGGCAGCCGAGGGAACGGCCGAACACACCAGCGATCCTGAGCTGATGCGGGCACCGGGCCTGGAGTTTACCCAGAATTTCGCCAGTACCCCGATGCTCGCCCATGTCAGGTTTGGAATGTGGGAGGAGGTATCTCAAGCGCCGAAACCTGACGACGACCTGCCCTACATGAACGCCGTCTGGCATTACGCTCAGGCCATGGCCGCCTTGCGGGCTGAAGAATTCGATGAGGCTGAACAATATTACGCCGCCTTGCAGGCGCTGTCGGGAGACCCGGCGATTGCCGAATTGTTGTGGCTGGGCCGCTATCCCTTGAGCCTGGGCATCGGCGTTGCCGAACGTCTGGTTGCCGGCGAACTCGCGGCCGCCAACGGCAATTACGACGAAGCGATCAGTGCCCTGCGTGAAGGGGCGCATCTTGAAGACCAGATTCCCTATGACGAACCGCCCGGCTGGCACCATCCGGTCCGTCAGACGCTGGGGGCCGTGTTGCTGGAAGCCGATCGCGCGGATGAAGCCGAGGCTGCCTATCGCGAGGAATTGCGTCGCAACCCGGAAAACGGCTGGTCACTGTTTGGCCTGGAGCAGGCTCTGCTGGCCCAGGATCGGCAAGACGAAGCCGCCGAGATACGCGAGCGCTTCGAGGCTGCATGGACAGGTGATATCAGGCTGACAGCATCAAGGTTCTGACGTCAGAGTCGTGACGTCCGCGGCCAGGGTCTCGGCGTCCAGGGGTTGCCGGAAGTAAGCGGCAGCCCGGGCGTCGGGATCGATCAGCGCGACCGCCGTTGAGTGGTCCACGGTATAACGGCCCTGGCTGATCGGCACCATCACGTAGGCAAAGCCCAGGCTTTCAGTCAACTGATCCAGTTGCGGTTTGCTGCCGGTTACGGCAATGAATTGTTGATTGAAAAAGCCCGCGTATTCGCCCAACAACACCGGGCTGTCACGGTCCGGATCCACGCTGACGAATACCGTCTGAATTTCCCGTCGCTCGTCCGCACCATCTTCGAGCAGCGCATGGGCTGCGTTGAGAATCGCCAGCGTCTGCGGGCAGACATCCGGGCAATGGGTAAAACCGAGGAACAATAGAGTCCACCGACCCCTGAGGCGCTCACGGGTGAAGGGCATGCCGTGCTGATCAACCAGATCGAAGGCTGAAACGGGCCTCGGCTCGGCCAGGGCTGTACCGGTCTGAAGCGCCGGAGGATCGCTCATCCATCTTCCGCCACCGAGATAGCCAGCCGCGAGGGACAGGCCAAGAACAACGAGGATTGCACCAACAACCACTTTCATTCGCATGTGACGATTGTAGCAGTCTGTCGGCCCGATATTGAACCACTCCGAATACCGAACAATCGGTGGGGGTAGGGAGCCAGTGAACCAATTGGTTACGGTGGTTTCCATACGGGGAGTACACCTTGAACGCCTTTTCCGTTTGATATCGAACAGAGTCGCAATGACGAAATGCTTGCTTTCCCTTTTCTTGATGCTCGCCCTGCCCGCTGCAGCACACGCCACCAACAATCATGGTCATCATGATCGCTGACAACTCCGAACCAGCGTCTACACGACCCACTTCGATCACGACCCCGAGCACAACAACCGATCACGACTGATCGGTCTGGACTATTATCTGAAAAGCCGCCCCGGCTGGCT
>JBLRWT010000133.1:0-6058 GCA_047921095.1 Wenzhouxiangella sp.
CTATCCAGTTCCAGCCCGGCCTGTCACTGCTGGCCTTCCTTGATCAGTACGGCACGGAAGGGCAATGCCGGGAGGCGCTCTTTCGGCATCGCTGGCCGAGGGGTTCACGCCAAGAATGGCGTAGGCATCCTCCCGGACTTGGTCGCGGGGCTCGGCGGCGCCGACCGACGCTTGCCGCAACATGGCCTCCAGGCGCTCCACATCGGCCTCGGCCAGCCCCAGTGCGCGGGCCACGTGCAACATCATTCGGTGCTCGTTGTCGTGTACGCGACCGTCAGCGGCAATGGCCGAAAGCTGAATCTGCAGGAAAAGCTGAAGCTGCGCATGGTTGTAGCGCAGCAAGCGACGCAGGGCGCTGACTTCGGAATAAAGATCAAAGCCCTCGGCCTTGCCGCGGGCGAATGAATCCTGCGCCGCCTGGCGCTGTTCCGGTGACAGGGCGAGCTTGTCGAAATACTGCTCGACCACCCGGATTTCCTCGCGACTGACCCGGCCATCGGCCTTGCACAAGGCACCCATGACGGCAAACGTGGTATCGAGGAACTGCGACTGCAGCCCACCCTGTCCGATCGGCAACAAGACCCGCAGCAGGACGGTCGCGGTAGCGTAACCGGCAAGGGCGCCCAGCAGCAGGCCGAAGGGGCCGGCAAGTGCATATCCGAAGACGCCGCCAAGAAGAACGAACAAGAGCATTCCGGAATGGTACACGACCCCGGCCTCTTCCAGCCGTTGCTGTCAGAATAGGATGCGCTCAGACCAAAGACTCATTCCTGGGAGACAAGACTCATGTCGGATACATTGATCGACCGGCGCGACCTGGCGTTTCAACTCTACGAAGTGCTGGATACTGAATCGCTGTGTGCGCGAAGCCGTTTCCGCGATCACGACCGCGACACGTTCGATGCGGTCATCGAATCGGCTGATCGGCTGGCACGGGAGCAGTTTGCGCCTCACAATGCCGAAGCTGACCGGGCTGAGCCGCGATTCGTCGACGGTCGGGTCGAAATGATCCCGGCGGTCAAAAAGGCGATCGACGCCTTTGCCGAGGCCGGGTTCATCGCCGGTCGCTATGATGAAGCGCTCGGCGGCATGCAGTTGCCGGAATCCATCATGACCGCCTGTTCAGGATTCTTCACCGCTGCCAATCCGGGCACGGCCGGCTATCCGTTTCTGACCACCGCGGCGGCCAACGTCATCCGGGCTTTCGGATCGGACCGGCAGCGCGACCTTTACCTGCAGCCCATGCTGACTGGCCGCTTCACCGGGACCATGGCGCTGACCGAGCCCCATGCCGGATCCTCGCTGGCCGACCTGACCACCACGGCGACACCCACTGACCAGGGGCATTACCTGATCAATGGCGCCAAGCTCTATATTTCCGGCGGCGAGCACGAACTCAGCGACAACATCATCAACCTGGTGCTCGCCCGCATCCGTGGCGCTCCGCCCGGGGTCAGGGGCATTTCGATGTTCATCGTGCCGCGGTACCGGCTCGACGAGCAGGGTCAGCCGGCCACGCGCAACGGCATATCGCTGGCCGGGCTGATTCACAAACTGGGTTATCGCGGCACGACGTCCACGGCTCTGAGCCTGGGCGCCGATGCGCCCTGCCATGGCGAACTGGTGGGTGAGCCGCACAAGGGCCTGCAGTACATGTTCCAGATGATGAACGAGGCCCGGCTTGGCGTCGGGTTTGGGGCCACGGCCATTGGCTATCGCGGCTACCTTTACAGCCTGGCGTATGCGCGTGATCGCCGCCAGGGTCGGCTGCCATCGAGCAAGGATCCGCAAAGTCCACCGGTTCGAATCATCGAGCATGCCGATGTACGCCGCATGTTGCTGGCGCAGAAATCGTACGTGGAGGGCGCCATGGCGCTTTGCCTGTATGGCGCCAGACTGGTCGACGATAGCCAGACGCACCCGGACGAACAGGCTCGTGCAGATGCCGAAACGCTGCTTGACCTGCTCACGCCGGTCATCAAGGCCTGGCCTTCGGAGTACGGCACCCGGGCCAACGATCTGGCCATCCAGGTGCTCGGTGGTGCTGGCTACACGCGTGAATACCCGGTCGAGCAGTGCTGGCGAGACAATCGACTCAATCCGATTCACGAAGGCACCAACGGCATCCAGGCGCTGGACCTGCTGGGTCGCAAGGTCTGGCTGGCAAAAGGAAAAGGGCTGGCCTTGCTGGATGAAGCGATACGCAAAGAGATCGCAAGCGCCAGCGAGGAGCGGTGTCGCACCTGGGCGCTGGCGCTGGAACAAAGGCTGGACCAGCTCGCGACGGTTACCGGACGCCTGGGCAAGGCCATGGCCGATCACGGACCGGAGCTTGCGTTGGCCAATGCGTCGGCCTACCTCCGGCTATTCGGTCATGTCAGTGTGGCCTGGATGTGGCTTCGCCAGGCCAACGTGGCCGCGCAACGACTGACCGATGGGCCATCGGCCGCTGATGAATGTTTCTACCAAGGCAAGCTGCAGGCGGCCCGGTACTTTTTCGCCTGGGAATTGCCGACCGTGACCCGGGACATCGCCGTGCTGCAAGACCTGGACGACACCTGCCTGGCGATGCAAGACGAATGGTTCTAGGAACCCGTGCGGCAACAGTCAACAGGAGCAATTCCTGAAAGTCATCATCTGGCCGGCTGCCGCGGGCACTTCTCATGCTGGACAGGCGCGGCACGCGATACAATGAATGTTGTAGTTTCAACCGGACCCACCCCATGAAAGTCCTTGTAATCGGTAGCGGCGGCCGTGAGCATGCTTTGGCCTGGAAGGCCGCCCAGTCATCATTGGTCGACGAGGTGCTGGTCGCGCCAGGCAATGCCGGCACCGCCGCCGAAGCGGGCATTCGCAACGTCGACTTGTCCGCTGACGACATCGATGGCCTGCTGAGCCTGGCCGGCGACGAGGAGGTCGGTCTGACCATTGTCGGGCCGGAAGCGCCCCTGGCTGCCGGCATTGTGGATCGGTTCGTCGAAGCTGGCCTGAAATGCTTTGGCCCGAGCGCCGAGGCCGCCCGGCTTGAATCGTCGAAGGCCTTTGCCAAGGATTTCATGGCGCGCCACAAGATTCCCACGGCCAGCTATGGTGTGGTCACTGATGTCGACGAGGGCATGCGCCTGGTCCGCTCCATCGGCTTTCCCGTCGTCCTCAAGGCCGATGGACTGGCGGCTGGCAAGGGCGTGGTGATTGTCGAGGCCGAAGACGCGGCGCGATCGACACTGGAGGATATGCTGTCCGGCCAGGCCTTCGGCGAGGCCGGTCACCGCGTGGTCATCGAGGAATTCCTGGTCGGTGAAGAGGCCAGCTTCATCGTGATTGCCGCTGGCGATCGATACCTGCCCATGGCTTCGAGCCAGGACCACAAGCGCCGTGATGACGGCGACCTGGGACCGAACACGGGCGGAATGGGCGCCTACTCGCCGGCTCCTGTCGTCACCCCGGAGGTACATGACCAGATTCTGAGCCAGGTCATCGAACCCACCCTGCGCGGTATGCGCGACGATGGCAAGCCTTTCACCGGCTTTCTGTATGCCGGCGTCATGTTGACCCCGCAAGGCCCGAAGGTGCTTGAATTCAATGTCCGTTTCGGCGACCCGGAGACCCAGCCTATTCTGTTTCGGCTGAAGTCCGACCTGGTCGAGGCCCTGCTGAAAACCCTCGACGGAAAAATCGACCAGGTCGAACTGGACTGGGATGAGCGTATTGCCCTGGGAATCGTCATGGCGGCCGGTGGCTATCCCGAAAGCTATGAAAAGGGCAAACCGATCAGCGGCCTGAACATCGATTTCCCGGATCACGTCAAGATCTTTCACGCCGGCACCCACCTGAATGAAGAAGGCCAGGTCGTGACCAGCGGTGGCCGGGTGCTTTGCATGACGGCGCTCGGCAATACGGTTGCCAATGCGCAGGCACAGGCGTTGACCTGGCTCGCGCACGTTGGCTTCGAAGACGCTTTTTTTCGCAGCGATATCGGCTATCGGGCAATCGACACGGCCGATGCCGGTTCAGCCGCCTAGTTTTGGCGCCCTGACCTGAATGGACGTTTCCCATCTCCTCGACGATCTCAATGATCCGCAACGCCAGGCGGTAACGGTCGATGACAGCCATGTGCTGGTGCTGGCCGGCGCCGGTTCGGGCAAGACGCGGGTGCTGGTTCACCGCATTGCCTGGCTGATCCAGGTCAACCATGTCTCGCCGATGGGGCTGCTGGCGGTCACCTTCACCAACAAGGCCGCCGGCGAGATGCGCAATCGCGTCGGCCGGCTGCTCAACCTGCGCCCGGACGGCCTGTGGATCGGGACCTTTCACGGTATCTGCCACCGTTTGCTGCGCATGCATGCAACCGAGGTTGGGCTGCCGGACACGTTCCAGATTCTCGATTCCGATGACCAGTACCGCCTGATCCGGCGCGTCATTCGCGAGATGGAGATCGACGAGGGCGAGTTTCCGGCCCGCCAGATGCAGGGCTTCATCAACCACCACAAGGACGAAGGACGGCGCCCCGAACACATCGAGTGTTTCGACCATGCCTTCCAGGCCCAGCAGGTGGCGATCTACCGACATTACCAGGCTTACTGCGAGCGCTCCGGCCTGGTCGATTTCGCCGAGTTGCTGCTGCGCACCCTGGAGTTGCTGCGTGACAATGATGCCCGGCGTCAGCACTACCAGGATCGCTTTGGCCACATCCTGATCGATGAATTTCAGGACACCAACACCTTGCAATACGCGCTGGTTCGGCTGCTGGCTGGCGAGCGCAACCGCCTGTTCGTGGTCGGCGACGATGACCAGTCGATCTATGGCTGGCGCGGCGCCAAGGTGGAGAATGTCGCCCTGTTCGGCAAGCATTTTTCGCCCGAGGTGATTCGACTGGAGCAGAACTACCGTTCCACCACCACCATCCTCAACGCCGCCAACGCGCTCATCGCCCACAACCAGGGGCGCATGGGCAAGAACCTGTGGACCGAGGGCGAGAAGGGCGACCCGATCCGGATCTTCTCCGCCTACAACGCCGAGGAGGAAGCTGATTTCGTCATTGCCCGCATCCAGGACTGGATCGAGCAGGGCGGCCGCGCTTCCGATGCCGCCGTGCTGTATCGCTCCAACGCCCAGTCGCGCCTGTTCGAACAGGCCCTGCTGCGCGAGGATATTCCCTACCGGGTCTATGGCGGACTGCGGTTTTTCGAACGCGCCGAAGTCAAGGACGCCATGGCCTACCTGCGCCTGATCCACAACTGTCACGATGACCCGGCTTTCGAACGTGTGGTCAACCTGCCATCGCGTGGCATCGGTGAGCGCACGGTGGCGCTGATGCGCGACCATGCGCGCAACCGGGGCCAATCGCTCTACCAGGCCGCAACCGAGTTGGCCGGCAGCGGCGGGTTTTCGGCCCGGGCCGGCAACGCCGTGCGCGGCTTCCTCGGCCTGATCGACGAGTTGGCGGAAAAACACCGCGAGGGCGCCCTGGGTCCGGCGGTCGATGCGGTTGTCCGCAAGGCCGAGCTGATCGCCTGGTACCAGAGCCGCGAACCCGCCGACCGGGCCGAGGCGCGTGAGGAAAACCTGGCCGAACTGGTCCGCGCCGCCGATACGTTCAGCCAGCCGTTCGAGGACGAGCAGGCTGGCTTGACCCCGGCGGCGTCCTTTCTGGCCCAGGCCGCGCTGGAGGCCGGCGAGCACCAGGGCGAGCGCTGGCAGGATTGCGTGCAGTTGATGACCCTGCATTCGGCCAAGGGCCTGGAATTTCCGCTGGTGTTCATGGCCGGCATGGAAGAGGGATTGTTCCCCCACCAGCGCTCGATCGAAGACCCGGCCGGCCTGGCCGAGGAACGCCGTCTTTGTTACGTCGGCATGACCCGGGCCATGTCCCAATTGTACTTGTGCCACGCCGAGTCCCGCATGACGCATGGTCAGACCAGTTTTTCGCGACCTTCCCGGTTCCTGTCCGAAATCCCACCAGAGCTGACCGAGAATCTGCGCCCCGGCATCAAGACCGCGCCGGCGCGCGCCGGCGCGCCCAACGCGACCACGAGCGGCCTGGCGCTGGGATCGCAGG
>JBLRWT010000134.1:0-6045 GCA_047921095.1 Wenzhouxiangella sp.
CGAGCGCGACCAGGAAAAGCGCGGAGTGCTGTGATGATGAAGGGGTAGAGGAATAGAGGGAAGAGGATCATCTTTCACCCTCTCCCCTCTTCCCTCTCCCCCTCTCCCCGCGCAGCGACAACGGAGCAAGCACATGAAAAACTGGATTACACACCCGAAAGTCGAAGGTAACGCTTCACGGCAGGCGCATTGTGATCTGCCTGAAGGCACCTATGAGCGCGAACTGGGCAAGGAAGGTTTCTTTGGCCCCGCAACGCACATGTATCATTCGCGCGTACCGACCGGCTGGAGCGACTTCGAAGGGCCGCTGCAGCCGCGCGCCTTCGACACCACCCGCCTGGGCAAGGAAGACAACTCGCCTTGGGGCGCGGCTGAGTTGATGAACAACGCCCACACACGGATTCGCAGTTGGCAGGCCACCGGCAGCATGGATCACCTGGTGCGCAACTCTGACGGTGATGAGCTCCTGTTCATTCACGCCGGCAGTGGCGACCTCTATTGCGACTATGGCCACATGAGCGTGCGGGACGGCGATTACATCGTCCTGCCACGCGGTACCATGTGGCGGCTGGCCTCCGAAGGGCCGATCAGCGCGCTGCTGATCGAGGCCACCAACTCCAGCTACATGCTGCCCGACAAGGGCCTGGTCGGGCCGCACGCGATCTTCGACCCGGCCATGCTCGATACCCCTCGCATCAACGATGCCTTCCGTGCCCAGCAGGGCGATGAGGAGTGGAAGGTGGTGGTCAAGCGGGGCAACCGACTTTCGACCATCACTTTCCCGTTCAACCCGCTCGATGCGGTCGGCTGGAAGGGCGATTTGATGCCAGTCAAGATCAACTGGCGTGATATCCGCCCGCTGATGAGCCACCGTTACCACCTGCCGCCGTCGGCCCACACCACCTTCGTGGCCAACCGCTTTGTCGTCTGCACCTTTGTGCCGCGGCCTTTCGAAACCGATCCGGATGCATTGAAGGTGCCGTTCTTTCACAACAATGACGATTTCGATGAGCTGATCTTCTACCACGCCGGCGAGTTCTTCTCGCGCGACAACATTCATCCGGGCATGATGACGCTTCATCCCTGCGGCTTCACCCACGGCCCGCACCCGAAGGCAATGAACAACGCCTTCCAGCCGAAGGCCAAGGCCACCGAAGAGGTCGCCGTAATGATCGACACCCGCGACGCCCTGGAAGTGACCGAGGCTGCCGAGCAGATAGAATGGAAGGAATACGTGGATAGCTGGAAGGGATGATTCCTTGAACCTTGAACCTTGAACCTTGAACCTTGAACCTGAAACCTGAATTATTATGAAACTAGCAACTCTGAAAGAAGGCAGTCGCGACGGAACCCTGATCGTCGTCAGCCGTGACCTTACTCGCGGCGTCCATGCAACCGGCATCGCGCCAACACTGCAGGCCGCGCTCGATGACTGGGACCGTGCCGCGCCACGACTCAATACTTTGTATGCGGACCTGAATGCCGGTGACGCCGAGGACATGTTTGCACTCGACCTGCAGGCATTGGCAGCGCCCCTGCCCCGCTGTTACCAGTTTCTCGATGGCAGCGCCTACCTGCCGCACGTCGAACGCGTACGCAAGGCGCGTGGGGCCGAGGTGCCGAAGAGCTTTGAAACTGATCCCTTGATGTACCAGGCGGTATCGGACGGCTTCATGGGCCCGCTGGATGACATCGCCATGGCATCGACCGAATGGGGCATCGATTTTGAATCCGAAATCGGGGTCATCACCGACGACGTTCCGATGGGTGCGACCGCAGAAGAATGCGCCGAGCATATTCAGTTGGTCACCATCCTCAATGATGTCTCGCTGCGCAACCTGATCCCGGGCGAACTGGCCAAGGGCTTCGGCTTCCTCCAGTCCAAGCCCCGTTCGGCGCTGGCGGCCGTGGTCGTCACGCCGGACGAACTCGGCGATGCCTGGGTCGACAGCAAGGTCCATCTGCCCTTGATCACGCACTTCAATGGTGAGCTGTTCGGCCAGCCCGAGGCTGGCGAGGACATGCAGTTTTCCTTTGCCGAACTGCTGGCCCATGCCGCCAAATCGCGCCCCCTGGCCGCCGGTACCCTGATGGGTTCGGGCACCATCGCCAACCAGGACACGGCCCGTGGCGCCTCCTGCCTGGCCGAAAAGCGCATGCTGGAGATCATCGCCAATGGCAAGCCCGAAACCCCGTTCATGCAGTTCGGCGACCGGGTCAGGATCGAAATGAAAAGTCGTGACGGCGAATCGATCTTCGGCGCGATCGAGCAAGAAGTCGTTGAGTACCAACGCTAGTGGGCCATTTGACCCTTTACTCCTACTGGCGCTCCTCGGCCAGCTACCGCGTGCGCATGGCGCTGAACCTCAAGGGTCTGGACTACGAGACCCGGCCAGTTCACCTGGTGCGCGACGGTGGCCAGCATCATTCGGCCGACTACGCTGCCCTGAACCCGCAGGAGTTGGTCCCGACGCTAATACATGACAAGCAGGTGCTCACACAGTCGCTGGCCATGCTCGAGTACCTGGATGAGCTTCAGCCCGACCCGCCACTGTTGCCGGCAGACGCCGTCGGCCGGGCGCGGGTGCGCGCCATCGCCCAGACCATTGCCTGCGAGACTCACCCCCTCAACAACCTGCGGGTACTCAAGTACCTGGTGAACGAACTCGGCGCTTCGGAGTCAATGAAGATGGCCTGGTACGAACATTGGACCCTATCCGGGCTGAGTGCGGTCGAGCGCATGATCGCCGATGACCCGCAGACGGGCGATTTCTGCCATGGTGACCGACCGGGCATCGCCGATTGCTGCCTTCTGCCGCAGGTCTATAATGCGCGGAGATTTGACTGTAACCTGTCGGGTCTGGACAGGATCCAGCGAATTTGCAGGAACCTGGAACAGGTCCAGGCCATCCGACAGGCCGCTCCGGAAAATCAGCCCGATGCCGAATGATCGAGTGTCGGGACACAAGTGACCAATGACACCGCGACTGAATACAGCGACTGAATACATGAGAGCAATTCGAACGTCCATCCAAGCCGGCCTCATTCTTGGCGTGATCCTCATGGCCGCAGGCTGTGCGACGATCCCGCCTGATCCGACCATGCTGAATAACGCCCGCTCCGCGATCGACCAGGCGCGCGAGGCCGGTGCCAGTCAATATGCGCCACTGGAACTTCGATTTGCCCGCGAGCGGCTCGAGTCTGCCGAGTTCGAAATCGAACGGGGCGAAGGCGAGGCGGCCCGGCGCCTGGCTGACGAGGCCGAGATCGAGGCCCGCCTGGCCCTGGCACGCACCCAGGCTGCGGTGACGCGCAGCGACCTGGCCGATCGTCAACGCGATCTCGAACAGCTCCGTGCTGACCTGGTGGATGCTTTTGGAGATGAGGTGCTGGAACGATGATGATTCGCCATTTCACGATCCCGCTGATCGCAATCCTGCTCTCGTTCCTGATCTCCGCCTGCGTCGCCCAACCGCGCGACGAAAGCGCCGTCCAGAACCTGCGCGCCGATCTCGAGTCCTTCCGCGCCAACAGCGAGCTGTCGGCCCAGGTGCCGCTCGCATTGGCTGACGCCGAAAGGGCAGTACGCCATGCAACCGCAGATGGGCTGAGCGAGGACGAACGGCGACACCGGATCCTCCTGGCCGAAAAACGTATCGAGATTGCCCGAGCCGAAGCGCATAGAGTCGAGGCTCGCGCCAGAATGGATGAAGTCGACCAGGAACGAACCCGGCTTTTGCTGCGCGCCAGCCGGCTTGAAGTCGACCAGGCCCGGCGAGAAGCCGAACGGGCGCGCATGGTCAGCACAGCGACGCAGGAAGAGATCGAGCGCACCCGGCGCCAGGCCATGTCAGCCGACGAGGCGCGCGACGAGGCAGCCCGGCGTGAACGCGAAGCCCGCGAAGAGGCCGAGGCTGCCCGCCGCCTGACCGAAGCCCAGGCCAGCGAAATTCAACTGGCCCGCCGCGAGGCCGATCTGGCGACCGAGGCTGCAGAATCACTGCGACGACGACTGGAAATGCTGGAATTGCGCCAGACCGATCGAGGCGTTGTCATCACCTTGGGCGATGTGCTGTTCGAGGTGGGGAAGACCGATCTTCAGCCCGATGCCCGCGAGAACCTGACCGATGTGGTCGATCTGCTTCAGTCCGAGCCAGAAAAGCGGGTTCGAATTGAAGGCCATACCGACTCCACCGGGCCAGCCAACGTCAACCAGCGCATTTCGCAGCAGCGCGCCGAAGCCGTGCTCGGCGAACTGGTTGCCATGGGCATCGATGCCGGCCGGATCCAGGCGGTCGGCATGGGTGAAGAATTTCCGATAGCAACGAATGAAACCGAGGACGGTCGCAGCAGGAACCGTCGGGTCGATGTGATTCTGCTCGATGACTGAGCTCTGAAAGGGCCTGTCAAGGCCGGACTGGGCGTCAGGAAAGGCAAGCAGGCTGCGAGCAAGCGCCGCATATTGATAAACAGACTTGAACTCCGGCGGGGATAGGACTATAAATATTCCATGGTGGATGTAACAACCGCTCCGCTCGCAAGGTTGCGCCGCAGGCAGACTGGCACTGATCGTGCCCAGACCTGCGCTTCTCGACGACCGACCCTCCATCTCACCCGGACCGAACCGGGCTCCAAGACTTCTGCCGCCCGCACGAGAAAGCTGCGGCTGGCAATCACCACGGAACCAAAAAAGAACAGGAGTTACGCCAATGTTCGAACATCGCAAGGACCAAATGGAAAGCCTGCTCAAAGCCAATGTTGACTTCCGCCGCCTCTACAGTCAGCACCAGCAATTGGAAAAACGCGTCATTGCCGCCGAGAACGGCACAGCACCGATGGCAGACCTGGCCCTGAACCAGCTCAAGCGTGAAAAATTGAAAGCCAAAGACCAGCTCAACCGGATGATGGAGCAGGCCCAGGCGGCCTGACGTCAAGCTGTTACGAATCTGAACCAGAACCCGGTGAGTTCGCTCACCGGGTTTTTTTGCAATTCAGCCCGCCCCGGCCCCGCTACCCTCCACCCGGCGAACCAGCAAACCAGCAAACCAGCAAACCAGGTTGCCCCGCCCTTGCCGCTTGTCGTCAGTTCGGCTATCGTGAGCGCCCGACCCAAGTGCTTGCCAACTCATGTCCGTCGTCAACAATGTTCTCGATCTGATCGGCGACACGCCGATCGTGCGTGTCAATCACCTTGACACCGGCCCCTGCGAACTCTATCTGAAGCTGGAGAGCAACAACCCCGGGGGGTCGATCAAGGACCGGATTGCCCTGAAAATGATCGTCGAGGCCGAAAAACGCGGCGATCTCAAGCCGGGCGCGACCATTGTTGAAGGCACCGCCGGCAACACCGGTCTCGGGCTGGCACTGGTCGCAGCCCAGAAAGGGTATCGACTGATCCTGGTGATTCCCGACAAGATGAGCCGGGAAAAGATTTCCAACCTCAAGGCCATGGGCGCCGAAGTCGTCATCACCCGATCCGATGTCGGCAAGGGGCACCCCGAGTACTACCAGGACCTCGCCGCCAGCATCGCCGCGAAGACCGAGAACAGCTATTTCATCAACCAGTTCGGCAATCCCGACAATCCGCTGGCTCACGAAACCATGACCGGGCCGGAAATCTGGCAACAGATGGATGGAGAACTCGACACGATCGTGGTCGGGGTCGGCTCCAGCGGCACCATAACCGGCCTGTCGCGCTATTTCGCCCGGGTCGCACCGGAATTGGAACTGGTTCTGGCCGATCCGGAGGGTTCGATCCTGTCCGACTACATCGCTACCGGGAAGGTGCGCGACGATGCCGGCGGCTGGCTGGTGGAAGGCATCGGTGAGGACTTCCTGCCCTCCATAAGCGATTTCACCCGGGTCAGCAAGGCTTATTGCATTTCCGACCGCGAAAGCTTCGCCACAGCTCGCGAACTGCTCATGAAAGAAGGCCTGATGGGTGGCTCATCGACCGGCACGCTGGTCGCCAGCGCCTTGCGCTATTGTCGCGAGCAGACCGAACCGAAAAAGGTGCTGTCGCTGGTCTGCGACACCGGCAACCGC